>CAXNGM010000016.1:0-15258 GCA_964201695.1 Bacteroidia bacterium
TTGTAAATTGCCGAAGTAGCGGCTGATCCTGAATAATTAATGGTACTCGAAGAACCCACACACACTGGAGTTAAGGCCGTGAATGTTGAAGTAGGAATTGGATAAACCTCAACTGTACGTGTAAATGGTTGCGAAGCACATCCAAATTCAGAAACTATAAGTGAAATTGTTTTAATTCCTGGAGTAGTCCAGTTAACATTGTATGAATCGTTGTTATTGGGCCCGAGTTGCGTGGCATTTCCACCATCAAAGCTCCAAGTATAACTTGCTGTTGTGGATCCCGTTCCGGTATAATCAACTAAAACATCCACATCAGGACAAAAGCTCGAAGGCACTGTAAATGTTGCAGTTGGCGTTGGATTAATTGTCAAAGCTTGAGAGGATGATAAAGAAACACAGCCCTGTTCGGTAACGATTAAACTTACGTTAGGAGTTCCGCTTGCAGGAAATGAAACTTGTTGAGTATTAGAAGAAGTTCCTCCAGGACTTAACGTTCCTGTTCCCGCCGACCAGTTGAACGTTGCCGTAGATGCAGCAGTTCCATTGTATGTTAACGTTGAGGAAGCACCCACACAAACATTCGCAGGACTAATAGTAAAGCTGGATGTTGGCGGATTGTAAACATCAATGGTGTGACTCGCAGTATTGGATATACAACCGTTTTGTGTAACGGTAAGTGTAACGGTTTTGGTTCCAGGTATAGCCCAATTCATGGAATACGCTCCAGGCCCAGTTCCACTTATTACGGTTCCTCCATCCCAAGTCCAGGAATAAGTTAAACCTGGAGTATTTACCCCAACATAAGCAAATGCTGGATTTGCCGTTGCACTTGTATTGGAATTGGTACAAGCCGTAGTTGGATATGTAAAATCGATGTTCGCCGCTGCATTTACCGTTACTACAACAGTTGTAACCGTTGAAGTACAACCGTTTTGACTCACGGTCAGTGTAATATTTTTAGTTCCGGAACTTCCCCAATTAATCACATAAGGTCCAGCTCCCGATCCGCTCACAACTGTTCCTCCATTCCAGTTCCATGTATACACTGGTGCTGTTGCCGGCGTAGGTAAAACAACACCAGTAAAAGTTACTGTAGTGTTCGCCGATATGGATGTAGTAGGATTTAGACAAAGTGTTGCATTACTTACTGTGAAGGCAGAAGTTGGCGTAGGATTTACAATAATTGTCTTAGTAGTTACAGCAGAAGTACAGCTTCCGGCAATCACTTTTAATGTAATGTTTTTTGACCCAGGTGTTGCCCAGGATATTTGAAATGGACCAGCTCCACCAGTTGCAGGTATTGCCGTTCCGCCATCAAAATTCCATAAAAATGTATATGCCGATAATGGTGGAGTTGCAACGCCAGTGTATGTTATTGTTGCAGTTTCACTCAAACAAATGGATGTAGAAGCAGGATCACCTGTTTCGGTGGCAGTAAATACTGATGTTGCAGAAGTAACGTAACGAACAACAAATGTATCTATGTAAATTACATCGGAAGCACAAGGTACATCGTAGGTAACTTTGATGATGTATTTTTTGGGTGATTGACCTGCAGAACCTAATACAATCGGTGAGGCCGTTGTGTTGGTTGTATTGGTGATATTGAATGAACTGCCATTTGTGCCACTAATTCCTGTCCAAGTTACATTGCTCACATTGGCTGTTATTGGTGCCGAACTTCCTGCAATAAATGGGGTGTATTGAAAAGCGACATTATTAAGTGCAACATCATTTCCAGCTGAAGTGTATGCTGGACAACCACCACTTGTTGTTGCTGGACAGGTTGGTGCTAATCCAGAAAATCCATCATCGGTTGTCCACATACCTGTACAAACAGGTTTGTTGTTAATATGTATTTGGATGACTCCTGTTGTTTCGAAAATTTTAATTCGAAATGAACTTGTTCCTGTACAACTTGAAAAGAATGGAAGATTAGTAAAGTAAACTGTTAAAACCCGATTAGGGGCTACGCCGGTTGTTTGATAACGAATACCATTAGCGACACCGTTTGGATTAAAATCTTGGAAATAACCGAAAATTGCATTGTTAGGTAACGTATTACTTGCACACAAAGTGGCAATATCAGTCATGTCATTTCCGTTGTATTGATAAGTACCAGGAAGTGGAGAGGTAAAACCGATATAACCATTCGCACTAATATAAAAATTAGTATAGTTTACACCGTAGTAATTAAATGTAAAACCAATTGGGTAAGGTCCTCCAAATGCATCATCGGTTAATGCCACAGCTGTTCCGGCTGGAGGAGTGTTGTCAATAGTGATATTAGATGTCGCGTATCCCGAACCCGTAACTGTTCCTGCGGCTACCGTAATACTCGGAGGATATACCGCATTAAGTGTTGGAAATGCACTTGGCACTGTACATGTTGAAACATCCGCTGGCAAAATATTGGTCATTTGTTGAATAACTTGACCAAAAGAGCTATTTGCACATAAGAAGCATATCAAAATTCCCAATAATCGAGAAATAGACTTACTTAAATTGAAATTCAACGACATTTTTTTATCGGTAGTTTCTTTATCTAATTTGTAAAACTAAGAAAATTCTGTAATTAAAATGAGGAATGTTAATAAAACTATCGATTTTACTAGCCAAAATGTTAAGAATATAAATTTCACCTTACCAAGGTTACGATTCCTGTGTAACTGTAATCCACATTGAGAACATCTCGGACTGAGAGATGGTAATTGAAAACGCCAGACTGTGCAACTAAATCGCCTCCATTCACACGACCATCCCACTCTGCCCGACTGTCGTTGGTTTGAAAAACAATGTGTCCCCAGCGATCAAAAATGATGAGGCTATAAGTTTTAAATCCTTCACCCATTGGACGGAATGTTTCATTAATATCGTCACCATTCGGAGAAAATGCATTTGGAATATAGCAAGTATAAACCGGATCAATGCGAATTTCAATATGCGCAGTATCGAAACATCCTTCTGTGTTTACTGTATGCAACTGAGCATCGTACCAGCCTGTGTCGGCATAGGTGTAGGTTGTGTTGGGGTCATTAATTAGCATTCCATCGCCTGGTTCAAGCCAACTATCTGAAAAATTACTCGAAGAATCAGTAAAGGTTATTTGGGGCTTAAGGATATTGGCAATACGCGGACTAGCCTCGAAGTCAGACACTGGACTTGGTCGTATCGTAATAAACGAAGGAAAATTTTCGTTTACAATTCCTGTGCATCCGATGGTATTTTGAACGGAAAGTTGAACATCGTAAGTGCCTGGTTGGGTGTATGTATGCCATGGATTTGCTTCGGTTGAGAATTCTCCATCACCAAAATCCCAGGTAAATAATGCACCCGGTGCGTTTGATGATTCATTGAAGAACTGCAAAGTTGATGGATTGCACGCATTGTCATCACTCACTGAAATAGACACATCGAGTAAATCGTAAACGGTAATATTGATGGTTGTATCATCGCTGCAATGAGGATCAGAAACAACTAAAGTGACGGGATAAACACCCGGCGTAGTCCACGAAACACCACTTGGATTTCTCAACGTTGAACTTGCTTGCGATGCAGGTCCACCAAAAGTCCAAGCATAAGTTGCGTTATTTTCGTGTTGACCTAAGGTTTGAAAATTAAAGGCATTGTTTGTAATACACTGTGCGGCCTGATTGTTTATTTCCGCAATCACTTCGCGGTAAACTGCAATGGGCGTAACCAATGTATCGGCACAGGAAAAGCCCTTATTGGCAATTAATAACACATTGTATGTTCCTGAATCGGGATAGGTATAAACGGGAGATGACACATCACTGATGTCAGTATTGATTGATGGAACTCCAAAATCCCAAGAACTGTAAATGGAATTTATTGTACCGGCTCCTGCTCCAGATATTGATGTACTGTTCGAAAATTCAACTTGTAAACCACCGCACAAAGTCAAAACACCGTCAATTAATTGAGCAGACCCGCCTTCAACAGTAGGTGTAAAATTGGCAGTCGTCACTAAATCGCAGGGAACAACCTGAAATTGAAAATCGCGTTTGTTTGTGCTTAACAAAACACCATTTCGGTATTCACTCACACAAACGGCTAATACATATTGACCTGCCTGATTGGGCTTAATTCTTAGTAGTCCAGAATTGGAATTTATATTGGTTGGAACACTAGCGGGGATAGGATTTGCAGCTGTATATGGTGCCGAAAAAGTCACCAAACTGAAAGGTGGACCCGGAGGAGGAACGGGCATGGGTGCAGCTGAACTAGCGCCATCGTAAGGTGCACACAAGGAATATACCAAAACATCGCCATCTGGATCTACCGCAACATGGTTAAATTCCATCAAGTCGTTTAAACACATTACAATGGGCGGATACAGGGAATACCGTGGACTTGAATTGCATGTTGTCCATGCTATATCCGGAATCTGAATGGTGTTTGTCAATCCGACTTCCGAGGGATTATTCAAATTCAAAATAGCAGGATTTCGGCAGCATCGTTGATAAACCAAGGTGTAACCACCCGGACTATATGGCAAGGAAATCACTTGTGTGTAAATTGCTTCTTGAACACAAATGGTTGCACCTCCTTGATAACAAGGATTGATGTTTTGGATTGGGATAACAGGAATGATATTGGGCAAGGGCAATTCTAAATTCAAGTATAAACCACCATTTGCATTGTAAATCCCAACATTGGCAGGGTCGTCATATTGAGCGCCCGTGGTGTAACAATCGCGGTATAGTTTTAGGGTAATTCTGAATTGTCCACTCCCCAAACAATCGTAATAAATCTCTCCCCCAATAATATGCGAAGCTTGAAGCAAATCAGGTTTGCCGATTTGAATAAGCAGTATGACTATGAAAAATAATCGCATTCGCATTTAGAGTATTCTCGACTTGATTAACATACGAAATAACAAAAAAATCAATTACGGATTACGGATTGGCAATTACGGATTGGCAATTACGGATTGTCAATTACGGATTACGAATTACGGATTACGAATTGTCGATTACGGATTATCAATTAAGGATTACGGATTGGCAATTATCAATTACGGATTGTCAATTACGGATTACGAATTACGGATTGTCGATTACGGATTGAGAAATTGGAGTTTAAATTATACTACTCATAAGCATAATACCAATTGGGTTCGGCTTTGTTATTTTCGAATTCAAAATATAAATAATCATGTCTGCCGCGCCAGTAATACATGTATTTCCCATTGACTATTTCGTCCGGTTTGCCTAATGTTTTATACATTGTTTTTTTACTGCATCCGTTTAAATCATTTTTTAACTCAGACATAATGGTCATTAAATCGCTTCCGTAAACATTACATTGCTTACAACTATTTTGCTTTATTCTCTTAAACTCTGAACCCAATTGAGTTAGGCTTAATTCAGTCATTTGAGTTTTCGAGAAAATACTATTACAACAAGAATCTAAAGTAAAAACGGTGTTCTTCTTATTTGAAACTTCGTGTTGACTAAATGTTGTTTGAACAATTAAATGGGATACTAGAATCAAAAATACTATTTTCAAATTTCTAGGTTTTTGTTTCATTTCATTAACGCTTTAGAGAATCTGGATGAGTAAAATTGGGAATCGAAATAATTAAGATTAATAATGCATCAATTATTTGAATGTTGAATTCACTTATTGTCAATTTATTGATTAGATTATTTTTATTTCCTTGAATAATAGGATGTTAATTCCATTTAAATACTGAATAATTTCATAGGTACAAAAAGGACATTATCAAGTTAGCATCTAAGTGTATTAAATTCGTCTGTAATTTGATATGACAATGTTGTCTATTTCATCAATTTTTTTAGAATTTATTTTTATCGTTTTTGAAGAAGATAATTCCATTTTACTTGTGTTTTATCGTTTTCATTTGAACAACGTCAACTAAAAAAGCAAATGTCATTGAAAAGTAAATATATCCCTTCGGGATTTCAAAGTGAAAACCTTCAGCAATAAGTGAAACACCAATCATCATTAAAAAACACAATGCTAATATTTTAAAAGATGGATGCTTTCTAATAAATTCACTTATAGGTTTTGACGCAAACAACATTATGATAACAGTTACAATTACAGCTGTAAACATTATCCAAAGTTCTTGAACCATCCCTACCGCTGTAATAATTGAGTCGACAGAAAAAACTAGATCTAAAATAATAACTTCTGAAAGCAGTCTTTTAAAGCTGCTATTTTGTGGAATATTTGGTTTGTCGTCATTTGCAATTTCAGTTTTATGGTATATCTCTTTAGTACTTTTGTAAATTAAAAAAAGCCCGCCCAAAATCAGTATTAAGCCTTTGCCCGAAAAGTCAGTATCAAATAGTGTAAAGAGTGTTTGGTCTAGCTTTAAAATCCAAGCTATTAAAGTTAAAAGCAATAACCTCATAATCATTGCCAACCCAATACCCCAAAATCGAAGTTTATTTCTTTGGTCATCTGGCAACTTGTCTGCCAGTATGGAAATGAAAATAATATTGTCAATACCTAGAATTACTTCAAGGACAATTAAGGAAAGTAAGGGAATAATTGCTTCCGTCATTTTTTTTTCAGTCTTTTTGCAAGTCTTTGCAGTTGCTCATATTGCACTTAAAGTATATTGACAACGCATTAAGCAATTCTGCAATAATACAGCTTTAGAATAGACGAATATACCAAAAGAAACGAATGAGCCTAATCCCCAAAATAGTTGAATTACTGATGTTTCACTTTCTACTTTCGAATAAATATATCGTAACCATATCTCAAAACCATCAATGTTACAATCACTAAAAAAAATGTTCTTACAAAAGTGTTTCCCTTTTTCATTGCGAGTCTTGTTCCAACAATGTTTCCGGTAATGTTACATAATGACATTATGATTGCAAGTTCCAACAAATAGTTTCCTTGTTTGATAAAAACAATTAATGCTGAAAAATTCGTCATGCAGTTTATAACTTTGGAATAAGCGGATGCTTTTACAAATTCAAATCCCAAAATCACAACGAAACCTAAAACAAAAAAACTTCCTGTTCCTGGACCAAAAAAACCGTCATAAAAACCAACGAAAAAACCTAGTAGTGATCCGTATAATAATTGTTTGTCAAAAGATAAATTCTTTGTTTGAACTGATCCTAAATCCTTTTTCAGAAATGTGTAAATAGCAATAACAATTAGCACAACGAAAATAAGAGGCCGCAATGTGTTTACATTGATATATGTCACTAATTTTGCACCAATAAATGAAGCAAGTCCTGCACAAAATGAAATTGCAAGAAGTAACTTAAAGTTGAACTTAATTCGTTTAGAATACTGAATTGCCGAAATACTAGTTCCTGCTAAAGATGCGATTTTGTTTGTTCCAAAAATTGTCGGCAAAGGTGTCTTCGGAATTGATATTAGTAAAGCAGGAAGTTGAATAAGTCCGCCCCCACCCACAACAGAGTCAATAAAACCCGCAACAAAGGACAGAATAACTAATGAAATTATGGATATCGTTCCGTATTCTGAAAATATGTTTACAAACTCCATTTTTAATTATCTTTTCTTTGATTACACTACTTCACACCTGTCCAAGACGCTTTAAAAAAGGGGGAAATTGGAGTTAGAGCCAATATTAAAAATAAGAAGATCATTCTTTTAACACAATAAATACATCACGAAAATTCACTCCAACGTTAAAAAAATACATTCCACTAGTTAAAGCACCTATCTCAACTTGTGTGTTTCCAGATTGGATTATTCCATTCAATACCGATTCTCCCATTTGGTTATAAACGACGTAGCTCAAACCCTGTAATTGGGTATTTGCAGAAACTGTAAGTTGATTTGTTGCTGGATTGGGGAATAAAATAAATGACTTTTCATCTTTCGATAAATCATCATTTAATGTTGGATTACAATTATTTTGTGGGTTGTTAATTGAAAGGGCTATTCTATTTGCAAATAGGTTAGTCATGTTTTGAACTCTCAAAGCAAAAAGGTCAATTGAATGTCCATTCGAAAAGCAATTATTCAAGTACGAATAATTCTCAATAATATCGGCTTGATAGATAATAGGATTGGAACTCAAGCTAGATAAGTAGTTTTTAATGCTTTTATTTCCGAATGCAAATGGGTAAAATAAATAGCTTTGGCAGAGATTTGTTTGCGCATAACATTCCCAACTTGTTCTCCCTAAAATTTTAGCGTATTCATAATTTACGACTATATCAGAACCTTGATGAAACAGATAAACGCAAGGCGGTTCAGATAGTTGATTAACAATTGACAAGTTAAAAGTAGCTCCATAAAAACTCCCAATACCATTAACGTTTGCATCGGAAGCTCCTAAATTTAGACTCCCTTCAATACTGCCTAAATCGGGCCGACTTCGATTATTATTTGTTGGAATACATCCGTAAGTATAAAAGTCGGCATCAGGAATTGGTGCTGCGTTGATGGCGAAACAGGATTCACTTTTTTCGTTTTCTTGATCGGTGAAAGCCGCCGCAAAAGAAATAAATCCGCCAGCACTTTCTCCAGCTAGGAACACATTATTAATATCGGTTGAGTCTATATCATTTCTATTTTTCATAAAGCGAACAGCTCCCTTTACATCTTGCATTGCACGAAAGTTAGCTCGAATTATTTCTGAACTATCGCATATATATCCACAAGGAGCTGAGATTGAATTATTACATAAAGCATACATTGAATAATTGGCCGCCTTATGGTTACCCAATCGATAGTTTATAGTGGCGACAACCCATCCTTTTTTAGCAAACTCGCGCGCCATTAAAACTATATTTTGATCTTCTTTCGAACCACCAACCCAAGCACCACCATGCACCAATAAAATAAGGGGCCTCTTGCAATTAAAATCGCTTATTGGCTTATAAATATCCAATTTTAAGTCGACTAAATTGCCAGCATAATCCGTATCTATTCCATAAGAAATATCAATAATACTATCGTATGAAAATTGGTTATTTGTATAAGCTAGTTGTGTTTGAGAAAAACCATGAATGTTTAAAAGCAAAAACGTTATAACTGAATATATGGAAATGTACACATGTTTGTTTTTCATACGTTAGTCTCAGCTTGATGATGCAACATTAATATTCAAATTAATTCTTTTGATGCTCATTATTCAATTTCATAAGCTTCTTGAGCTTCTTCTGATAACTTCTTCTCAAATTTATTATGTATGAACAGTATTGTAAGTCCAAATAAAATAGCAGAAAAAATCAATAAATTATTTATGATACCGCTAACAGAGAATGATATTCGAATTAAAATAGTTGAAATAATAAATCCTGAATTTCGAATAACTTTGTGAAACTCGTCGGTGTGAAAAAATGAAAATAACAACAATATAACATCCGCAATTATCAGAATATTGAAAAACTGTTCAAAGAAAATATTATTGATGTTCTTGAAAGAAATAGCATTGCTTTCGAGTGGTTGAAAGATGCCAATACTCCAGTTTAAGAATGAATATATTGCAATAATTAAAAGTATAGGGACTAAGGATATAGCAATCCATTTTTTTGCATTTATAAATTTTGAAAGACTCAATGAATGGTTTTTACTATTTTCAATTTTTCTATAAACTTTTGTACGTTGAACATGGAACAAATAAATTAAATAGAAGAATACAACTGATGCAACCAAATCATAGGTAAACCGCAGATCATTCTTACTATTAAACCAGTTGGGCGAAAGTGATAAATCGGATAAGTCTTTGAACAATCGTCTAATAATGACGAGAGCAATAATTTCGTACTGCTTTGAGATATATGTAGAAGTTGATTTAGGAAGGTAGTATATTAGGAGGTACACCTCGTAAACCAAGATGAAAGAAAAAGGAGTATAAATAGCTGCGATAGGGTTCTTTAATAAGTTTGATGGTTCATTGATGTTGATGATATTAAAATGCATCAATCCAATAATTAATAAATGAATTAAAAAGCTTAGTAAAGCAATCCATAATATGACACGTTCACTCTTCTCTTTTGTTTTATTTGAAAGAAGTTTTTGATAAAGTTTTTCCAAGAGTTTGGATAAGTTCATATTTATTTTTTAGGTAAATTTTTATGTTGTCGATAGTTTTTGTAAATTTTGATTAACCGCTAACGTTTCGCGAGCAGGCGATCGTAACCCTGTGTTGCGCCTGCGGCAGGGTTATGGCGCTTGCACGCTGTTAGCGGAAGGGCTTTTTAGTTCTAAAAAGAATCTATCGATTCAACACTTTTTTTCTTGCTTTCACATATCGAAAATTTTGTCTTACATTTTTTGCTTTCAATTCTGTCATCAATTTCCAGGAACACCTATATAAACTTTGTTTTTGTTCTTATTGAATTTTGCACTCTCAATGAGATGCATGAAAATATGGTCTTGCTTGTCCTCAATACTGATAAGTCCTTGAATGATTGTTGAATTGTTTACTGTGGTGAGTTTATAAACTTCTTTAGTCTTATCCTTTATCTCTTTTGTCCAATCAAATTGCCATTCCGCTTTATGAATTTGTTTCAAATCTTTTAAAGTAAGTCGAACAATTTCTGTATTAAACACTTCTCCAGTTGATGTGTTCTCAATAGAGTTTGTGAGTTTATCAATCACAAAGTCAAGCGGCTTATTACTAGATTTTTTCATTAATCAAAGTTAAGGAAAAAATTGTCAGTTTCGAATTTTGTCAGATGCAAAAATCATTTCATTAAATGGAAAATGTTCAATGTTTTCGATATCGCCAAAGCCTTTCCGCTACCTATCTAATTGCCGTAATCCTGCCTATAAACTCGACCTTTTCCAAGGTTGGCTTCACCAAAATAATTCTGTAGGCATAAACATCATTTTGTACTCGATCTAAAACACCTCGAGCTCCCTTTCCCCAGGTGTCATTGTAATCTTCAGAATGAAATATTTGCTCGCCCCATCGGTTAAAAATATACATTTCGAAACTCACAAAACCCTCCCCTACTCCCGAAAAACTATCGTTCAATCCATCGCCGTCAGGTGTAAATGTATTGGGGATATAAAAATGAAAAGGTGGATACGACTTTACCGGATTACTAACTTCATCTTTACATCCATATGAATCCTTAACTTCTAAGTTAACAATATAAGTTCCTGTATCGGGAAATGTGTAAATAGGATTTTGAATTATTGAATTGCCGATTCCATCACCAAAGTCCCAATCCCAAGTTAGGATATTCAAGTACGATAAATCATTAAATTGTATGGTTGAATGATCAAGATAGGTGAGCGAATACAAGGCTTTCACCTCGTTAACATCAACATTGATGGTTTCGCTTTGGGAAATAGTGCAAGCATCGGTTACTGTAAATGTATAAGCGGTAGTTTCTTCAGGACTAACCAAACGCGTAAGTGCCGTTATACTTGGATCTTCCCAATAATAAACCACTGGCGATTTCCCTCCAACATACGAAGCCCAGAGTTGAATTGTTGATCCTTTACAAATGGAGGTGTCATTGTGCGTAGTAAGGCTTAATGGAACATAGCCCACAATATCAATCAACACATCATCATTGGCAGTACTTCCACATTGGTCGGTTGCTATTACCGAATACGTTGTAGATGAACCAGGAATGGCATTTACCGGATTTTGGAATGCTGGGAAATTTTGCCATTGATACGAATATGGTTGCACTCCACCACTCGCCAAAGCAGTGAGCGTTACCTCAACATTTGGGCAGTTATAGCTTTGGTCAAGTCCGGCATTTACAAGCAATGTGGGAGGTGGGTCATATACTTTCAAATTGACTTGCTTGGTGGTTGTTCCAAAACAGCCGGTTTGTGTGTAGATTATTTCGATAGTTTCGCCAGCAGGTTCTGAAATGCCATCAGCTAATGCAAATACCTGAAAACTCACCATATCGACTCCAGCTGGAAATGTTATAGATGTTGGAAATGCGGTGTAATCTAATCCATAAGTTGCGGTTCCGCCGGATGTTAAATTGATCGTTAAAGGCGAACTTAAATTTCCTGAGCGAAAGAGTCTGATGGTATTATAACCACAGGATTCATAAATATCCGAAAGTCCATCAACATAAGAACTTTCACTAGTTATAGTAATTTCGGTACTCGTAAAACTCTTGCTTTCTAGAAACACAGCACTATCGTACAGTCGATCTTTTACATCGGCAATGGCTATGGTAAGTGTATAGGTTGAACAAGGAATTACATTACTCATGGCGGTTAAAATGCTTGTCCAGCCATCGTATTCAACCGAACTTGAACTATTGGGGCGATACAAGTTTGAATTCGATAAAATACAGGGGTTGTTAGATGAGCCTTCCGATCCTACCGATCCACCATTCACCGAATTAATGGAAACCAATGCATTGGATCCGGGCAATACCGCTAAATTTTGATTACCTGTAATTCCGGGACCGCTGATGAAGAATCCGAAAACATCATTGAAATCGCTGCAAACATATTCGGGATATTCTTCGGATGCAAATACATACCGAAACTGCACTTTATTGCCTTCGCACACAAAATTGAAACGCAATACTGCAGCATCTAAGGTTTGATTATTACCCGTGAGAATATTATCGAGAAGTGCATTTCCATTGACATTCATTTCTGCTCCCGAACCTGTTTCTTGATTTGGACCCGGGGCATCTTGGATTTTTCCGGTACTCATAATAATCCCGGAAGAAAAGCCAATATTGGAACTTGAACCATCAAAACTACCAATCATGGGAGCAGCTCCTTGGAAGCTTATGTTTGAAACGGTAACACCCGAACCAACCAATACATTTTGAACTAATGTTGTTGCATTCTGTTGAGAAACCGTAAGCTGTGCAAACAATGACATAGGTAATACGAGCAAGCATGCACATATTAATCGTATCAATGGTTTGTAGTGCTTATTTATCATCGTTCAAATAATCAACGGGAATGCGTTTCGATTGTTTTGTTAGAATGAAGTTTATATGATTAAAATTTTTAACGAAATTCGACAACATTTTAATCAAATTTACATTAATCTTGTTCAACAAAATTCAAAACGTATTAAACTTTACAAAATGAGTGATATGAAAGCGCTGGTTGAACAGCACAAAGATCAATTTCTTGCCGAATTATTTGAACTTCTTCGCATTCCTTCGGTGAGTGCTGATCCAAAATACAAAGAAGATGTACTAAGAGCGGCCGATTCGGTTCGTGATCATTTAATAAAAGCGGGTGCCGATAACGTGGAAATTTGTCCTACTCCAGGATTCCCAATCGTATATGGTGAAAAAATCATAGACCCAAAATTACCCACTATTTTGGTTTACGGACATTATGATGTTCAGCCAGCTGATCCAATTAGTTTGTGGACTACTCCTCCATTCGAACCTGTTATTCGCGATGGAAATATTTTTGCGCGTGGTTCGGCCGACGATAAAGGACAAATGTTCATGCATGTGAAAGCATTTGAATTGATGTTGAAAAGCGGACAGCTTGCTTGCAACGTAAAATTTATGATTGAAGGCGAGGAAGAAGTGGGATCATCGAATCTTGATCCATTTTTGTCTGCAAACATAGAAAAGCTTAAAGCCGATTGCGTGTTGGTTTCCGACACATCGATGTTGGCGAATGACATTCCTTCCATAACAACAGGATTACGAGGTTTGAGCTATGTTGAAGTGGAAGTTACTGGTCCAAACCGCGACTTGCATTCGGGTGTGTATGGTGGTGGAGTTGCCAATCCTGTCAATGTGTTGTGTACCATGATTGCTTCAATGCATGATGAAAATCGTCACATTACCATTCCCGGATTTTACGACAATGTGGTAGAATTAAGCACCATAGAACGTGCAATGATTGCTGAAGCGCCGTTTAGCCAAGAAGAATACAATGCCGAATTGAAGGTGAACGATGTAATGGGCGAAAAAGGTTATTCAACGGTTGAGCGTACTTCTATTCGTCCTACGTTGGATGTAAACGGAATTTGGGGCGGATACATTGGCGAAGGTGCTAAAACGGTTTTACCTTCTAAAGCATACGCAAAAATCTCCATGCGCTTGGTTCCGAATCAAACACCCGATGAAATTACCGAATTGTTCCAAAAACATTTCGAAAGCATAGCTCCGGCTTCTGTGAAAGTGAAAGTAAGTCCGCATCATGGAGGTTTTCCGGCGGTAACTCCGGTAGATTCTATTGAATACCGCGCTGCTGCAAAAGCCATGGAAGCAACGTTTGGTAAACAGCCAATCCCTGCGCGTGGTGGTGGAAGTATTCCCATTGTTGCATCGTTCGAGAAAATCCTTGGATTGAAAACCGTTTTGATGGGATTTGGATTAGATACCGACGATATCCATTCTCCTGATGAACATTACGGAGTGTTCAATTACCTCAAAGGCATTGAAACAATTCCATACTTCTTCAAGTATTATGCAGAAATGAAAGCATAAATAATTAACGGGCAGGATTTTTTTCTGCCCGTTTTTTTTATACATTAGAACCAATGATTCGGAACGTCACACTCGCATTATTTATCGGATTACTTTTTCTTTCCTGCAACAAAACGGAAGAAAAAATTATTGGTGATAATAATCCACCTGCCGACAATACCATTCCGGCTAGTTTACGGATTAATTTCATCAATAAAATCTACATTAGTTTACTGGGACGCGAACCCGAAACGACTGAATTTAATGATGCCGATCTATCCCTTCGGAATTCAAATTTCTCCATTGCTTCGCGTAAAACGATTGTTCAAGAAATCCTCAATCAGGATGGTTTTTTAGATCGCGAATTTGAAATTTACCGCAACGATTTAATGAGCGGTGTCGATACTGCCGAGATTTCGGAGTTGATCACAACATTCGAATTTCTTTTAACAAATTCAACCTATATGCAGCAATGGCCTTTAATCGAAATTGAAAAAGCTCGATTGATTTCCTTGCGTAACGTAAGTGCAGAATTGAAAGACGGAACAATCTCACTCACTGAGATGCAACGTCGTTGTGTTGATAATTTCTATTTTGATCAGCTTAACATGGGTTCTTTAAATTTTGTAATCGCCTGTTTCCAGAATTTACTTTTGAGAAACCCAACTGAATTTGAGGAATCAGAAGGTGTGAAAATAGTGGATGGATTTAATGGGATCTTGTTTTTGCAAACCGGCGAATCGAAAGATCAGTTTCAACAGATATTCTTTCAGTCGGACAATTACTACGCAGGTCAAATTAAACTTAATTTTCTTCGTTTCATGCTTCGACTTCCTAATTCGGAAGAAGAGGTTTATTTCAGTTCGCGACTTAAATCGGA
>CAXNGM010000017.1:0-14744 GCA_964201695.1 Bacteroidia bacterium
TATTTGCAATTGAATAAAGGCATGTCAAGTTCAGAAAACACATTTAATCGCAAGCGAATTCGCACCTCATATATTACATCTGTGGTGAGTATTGCCATGGTGCTATTTATGCTAGGCTTGTTGGGTTTACTTTTGGTGGATGCCAAAAAACTATCAGACACAACGCGAGAATCGTTTCAAGTATCAATTTTTTTTCGAGACTCAGTTGATGATGTTCAGATTCTTGCTTTCAAACAACAATTGGATTCTAAACCATTTGTGAAATCGAGCACGTTTGTAACAAGGGCAGATGCAGCCTCCGAATTCCAGAAAGATTTGGGTGAAGATTTTGTCGATTTTCTAGGTTACAATCCTTTGCCAGCGTCTATCGACGTTCGTTTTAAAGTGAATTTTACCAACGAATCAGATTTTCAAAAGATCGAAAAGGAATGGTTGGCAAATCCCTTGGTTGCACAAATCGATTATCCGCGTAATTTGATCAATCAGATTGTTGCGAATATGCAGAAGCTAAGTTGTTTATTTTTGGCGTTTTCTTTAATTCTCACATTTATTGCCATTACACTTATAAATAATACGATTCGATTGTCAATCTATTCCAAAAGATTACTCATTCGAACCATGCAATTGGTAGGTGCTACGCGAGGTTTTATTCGCTGGCCATTTTTACGCGCAAGTATTATTCAAGGGCTTCTTGGAGGTTTGGTTTCAATTCTTTTACTTGCAGGGATGATTATTCTGGGAGAACAACAAATTCCAGAATTGCAAAAATTACGAGATATAAATCTTTTAGGAATTTTAGCAGGATCTATTCTAATTTCAGGAATCGCATTATCGTGGATTTGTACTTTCTTTGCGGTTCGAAAATATTTGAACCTAAAAACAGATTCACTGTATTAAACTTTACAGATGAGCACAGAAAATAACGAAAACAAACATGGGTTCGCATTCGGCCCTACAAACTACAAAATCATGATAGCTGGTATTGTAGTGATTCTTATTGGATTTCTCCTCATGGTAGGAGGTGGTTCAAAAGATCCGAATGTTTTCAATCCCGAAATCTTCAGTACACAACGTATCACCATTGCTCCTATCGTAGTTTTGATTGGCTTTGCAATAGAAGTATTCGCGATTGTTTACAAACCGAAAAACTAATTCCAAATGACTTTTTTGGAAGCCTTCATCATTGCTGTGGTTGAGGGGATAACTGAATTTTTGCCCGTTTCATCAACAGGGCACATGGTAATTACGCAGGCTATACTTGGTATTAAGTCGGATGAGTTTGTAAAACTCTTCACGGTAAATATTCAGTTTGGCGCCATCCTTTCAGTTCTTTTTCTTTATTGGAAACGCTTCCTTAAAGACATTCCCTTTTACATCAAACTAATTATTGCATTTATTCCTGCTGCTGCAATTGGATTTTTAGCTGGCGATTATATTGATGCATTACTAGAAAGCCCTCTTGTTGTTGGAATTACCTTGTTCCTTGGAGGAATTATTTTGCTGTTTGTCGATAAACGTTTCAAGACTGAGCATTCAACGCAAGAAGTCAATAACCAATCGGCTTTTAAAATTGGTCTATTTCAATGTATCGCTTTAATACCGGGAGTTTCACGTTCGGCGGCAACTATTATTGGAGGTATGTCCTTGGGCCTTTCACGTAAAACGGCAGCTGAGTTTTCATTTTTTCTTGCGGTTCCAACAATGGCTGCCGCTTCAGGATATAAACTTCTCAAGGTATTTTTAAAAGGACAAAGCAATATCATCACTGAACAATTGGACATATTGATTTTTGGGAATGTTATCGCATTCATCGTTGCGCTTCTTGCAATTAAGTTCTTTATCGGATTTTTAACAAAATACGGTTTTCGTGTTTTTGGTTGGTATCGAATAGTTGTCGGCATAACAATCCTTATTCTCCTCGCAGTTGGCGTCGACTTATCAGTATTATGAGTGTAACCCCCTTTCAAAACGGAAAATTGCTGCTTCTCGAAAAACCATTAGGATGGACTTCGTTCGATTTAGTAAACAAAGTTCGCTTTGCCATCGAAAAGCAATTCAAGCTTAAACGTATGTCCATAAAAGTGGGACATGCTGGAACACTCGATCCATTGGCAACCGGGCTGATGTTGATATGCACCGGAAAATTCACCAAACAAATTGATAGTTTTCAGGGGCTTCCCAAAACCTATACAGGAACGTTTACACTTGGTGGCACAACGGTTTCGTTTGATTTAGAGAAAGAAGTCGACCAACATTTTCCTACAGATCATATTACCGAAGAAATGATCCGCGAGGTGGCTTTGAGTTTTATTGGCAAACACGACCAAGAACCACCAGTTTTTTCTGCTAAAAAAATTGATGGTGAAAGAGCATACGACCTCGCTCGTGCTGGGAAAGATGTAAAAATGAAAACCGCCCCAATCGAAATCACGGTATTCGAAATCACCCGAATCGCTTTACCCGAAGTTGACTTCAAAATTGATTGCTCCAAAGGAACTTATATTCGCTCCTTAGCGCGCGATTTTGGTTTGGCTCTTAAATCGGGTGCCTATTTGTCCTCTTTGCGCAGAACTGCTATTGGAACACATTTAGTTGAAAACGCACAAACAATCGAGCAATTAACAGCCTCTATTCGTTCAGAAGAAGTTTAGATTTTTATGGCGGCCGGGCACGCTATCGCATCTAGTCCTCTCCCGATGGGATACGGGCTAATTGCTCTATCGTTGCCGCAAGAAAAATTTCTTGTCAAAATCCATCTTCAATGGTTCGATTAAACTCGATTAATTCGTAATTTGTACCATCATGAACGAGGATTCAACTGCACATAATCAAGGCAAGGACTTTCAGGATTTTGAGAACTCCGAAAACTCAAAACCTGTCGGATTTATTCATGAATCGGAAGATGATCGATTAATACGTGATATGAATCGACCTCCCATGGAAAAGCTCATGTTATTTACTCAAATGATTAGGCGTGAGCGAATGTATAAACAGGGACGAATAAAGAAATAACCGAACTATGGATACAATGGATCAAGGTCTTTTGGATTTTTGGGGCGCACTCAATAAATACAATGTTCGGTATATTCTTGTTGGTGGAGTCGCTGTTCGTTTTCATGGGTTCAATCGAACAACTGACGATTTAGATGTTTGGTTAGAAGACACTCCAACTAATCGTAAGAATTTGAGATCAGCTTTTTTTGAATTGGGCTATGGCGATTTTGAGGAAATTGAAACAATGCAGTTTATTCCAGGTTGGACTAGTTTCTTTGCCGCAGGAATTGAAATTGACTTTATGACTCACATTTTAGGACTAGAAAATTCAACTTTCGATGAATGCTATAATAACGCACCAATCTTTGAATTTAATAAAGAATTGGAAGTTAGATTTCTTCATTTGAATCATTTAATATCAGCGAAGAAAGCAACAAATAGAAGCAAAGACCAATTAGACTTGGAATATTTAACTCGTATTCAAAACCTAAAAGACCAATAAAAAAACGCATCTCCTTTTCAGAAGATGCGTTTTCAGTATAGTCGCTTTTATGGTTTACCCATTCAAGGCTTCTGCTCCACCAACAATCTCTAAGATCTCGTTGGTAATAGCTGCCTGTCTTGCTTTGTTATAGCTTAATTTCAATTCCTTAATTAAATCACGAGCGTTATCGGTTGCTTTATTCATTGCTGTCATTCGAGCACCGTGTTCTGCCGCATGAGAATCTAAAAGCGCCTTGTAAATCTGAACTTTCAAGGATTTTGGAATTAATTCTCGAACAATGTCTTCCTTGTTTGGCTCGAAAATATAATCGATGGCAGACGCTTTTTTTGAAACAGATTCCTCCGAACGAGAAACAGGTAAATACTGCTCTTCTGTTGGAATCTGAACGGCTGCATTTTGGAATCTGTTATATGCTAATTCAACACAATCAAATTCTTTATTTGCAAACGCATCCATGATTTTTTGAGCAACCGGTGCAACATTCTCAAACGTTAACTTCTCGTACAACTCATTATGAGAGCTATAAAGACTTAATTGATTTTTTGTTACATAATCAGAAGCTTTCTTCCCAATACAAAGGAAAGACACATTTCCAGCAGCAAATTGACTCGAATATTTATTCGAGATAAGTTCACGACCAATCTTGAGTACATTGGTATTAAATGCACCAGCAAGCCCACGGTTTGATGTAATCAATACGATTAGAACCTTCTTCGCTTCACGCTCAGTAGTGTATAAGCCACCCTCACTCGAATCAACACTTCCACTTAAGTTACTAAGGATATCTTTCAATTTCTCCGCATAAGGACGCATTTGCACAATCGCATCTTGCGCCCGACGCAACTTAGCCGCCGAAACCATTTTCATGGCACTCGTGATTTGTTGCGTGGAAGTTACCGATACAATCCGGTTACGGACTTCTTTAAGATTGGCCATCGGACCTGTTTGTGTTATTTATTAGTAGAATAACGAGAAGCTAAATCAGTGGCAACTTTAGTCATAACATCCGTTAAACTATCGTCGAATTTACCAGCTTTCAATGCGTTAAGAACGTCTTTATGTTGCGAATTTAATAAAGCAAGATAATCAGTTTCAAACTCACGAACTTTATTCAAAGGAACTGGACGAAGTAATCCTTTAACACCCGCATAGATAATAGCAATTTGCTCTTCTACTTTGAATGGCGTGTATTGAGGTTGCTTCAAAATTTCCACGTTACGAGAACCTTTGTCCAATACCGATTTAGTAGCAGCATCGAGGTCAGAACCGAATTTCGCAAACGCTTCCAACTCACGGAACTGTGCTTGATCAAGTTTCAATGTTCCCGCCACTTTCTTCATCGACTTAATTTGCGCGTTACCACCTACACGAGATACCGAAATACCTACGTTAATAGCGGGACGAACACCAGCGTTGAATAAGTTCGACTCCAAGAAAATCTGACCGTCCGTAATGGAAATTACGTTTGTTGGAATGTATGCAGAAACGTCACCCGCTTGAGTTTCGATAATCGGAAGAGCTGTTAATGATCCACCACCTTTTACTTTTCCTTGCAAAGAAGGAGGAAGGTCGTTCATTTGCTGCGCGATAGAATCGGAAGCATTGATTTTGGCAGCACGCTCAAGTAAGCGACTGTGAAGGTAGAATACATCTCCCGGATAAGCCTCGCGTCCTGGTGGACGACGAAGAAGAAGAGAAACCTCGCGGTAAGCTACAGCCTGCTTAGAAAGATCATCGTAAATGATTAAAGCTGGACGACCTGTATCGCGGAAAAATTCACCAATAGCAACACCTGCAAATGGTGCGTAGAATTGCATTGGAGCAGGATCTGAAGCCGTTGCAGAAACAATCACGGTGTAAGCCATCGCGCCGTTTTCTTCCAATGTCTTCACGATATTAGCAACGGTAGAACCTTTTTGGCCAATTGCCACATAGATACAGAAAACTGGTTGACCAGCTTCGTAGAATTCTTTTTGATTGATAATGGTATCGATACACACCGCTGTTTTACCAGTCTGACGGTCACCGATAACCAACTCACGCTGACCACGTCCAATAGGAATCATCGCATCAATTGCTTTGATACCTGTTTGAAGAGGTTCAGTTACCGGCTGACGATAGATAACGCCCGGAGCTTTACGTTCCAATGGCATTTCGAGAAGCTCACCTGTAATTGGACCTTTACCATCGATTGGTGCACCAAGAGTATTTACAACACGACCAAGCATGCCTTCACCAACATTGATGGAAGCAATACGACGAGTACGTTTTACAACGTCTCCTTCTTTGATATTGTTGGAACTACCCAATAATACAGCACCTACGTTGTCTTCTTCCAAGTTCAAAACGATTCCTTGAAGTCCACTTGGGAATTCAACAAGCTCGCCGGCTTGAACGTTGTTTAGTCCGTAAATGCGGGCAATACCATCTCCAACTTGGAGAACAGATCCCACTTCTTCGAGTTGCGCGTCGGTTGTTAAACCAGACAGCTGTTGTTTCAGGATGGCAGATACTTCTGCGGGTTTGATTTCAGCCATTGTTTGTTTAATGATGGTGTGACTTTCGCCACGGTTTTCAATAATCTTTTACGTATAAGTTTTTCTCAAATTCACGTCGTAAGAGTTCAATCTCACGCTCAACACTTGTATCAATTTGATTGTCGCCAAAACGAAGAACAAATCCACCAATAATTGATGGATCAATCCGTTCTTCAAGAACAACTTTATCATTTTTGCAATGCTTTGCAACAACATCAATGATTTTGCTTCTAAATGCATCATCAATTTTGAATGCTGTAGTTAATAAAGCTTCTTCAATACCATTATTCTCAAGGTAAAGTATAACAAACTGACGTGCAATTTGCTCTAAATAAATCTCTCGACGTTTCTTGATGATTAGCTCAAGAAATGCAGACGTGGTAATCCCAATATTTGATGAGAAAATTGCCTTGATAATGGATGCCTTCTTGTCCGATTTAATTATTGGACTTTTAAGCATTGATCTCAAATCTGGATTCTCACTAATTGTCTTGTTAACGAGGGTCATGTCAGCATTCACTACCTCAATCTCATTGCGTTCTACAGCAAGTTTGAAAAGCGACTTTGCATAACGGATACCTGCTTTTGTGTTCTGCATAATAGAATTAATTCAATTTCAATTCGGAAATCAATGTATTTGCTAATTCCATTTGCTTTTCGTTTGTCGAAAGCTGCTCTTTTACCAATTTTTCAGCAACCAATAATGACAAATGAGCCACCTGATTTTTCAATTCAGTAACTGCGGCCATTTTTTCATTGTTGATAGATTCACGAGCCATTGCAATTAAACGTTCCGCTTCAATAGTTGCTCTAGAGCGCGCTTCATTAATAATCTGGTCTTTGGTTTCTCGTGCTGCTTTTAACATAATATCACGCTCTGCTTGTGCCTCGCGTAATAATGCTTCGTTGCTTGCAGTAAGTCGAGCCATTTCATTTTTTGCTTTTTCAGCACTTAGCAGGGCATCTTCGATCGTTTTTTCACGCTCGCTAATCATTTTCAAAATCGGCTTCCATGCAAATTTACTTAGCAGGAAAAGCACCGTCAAGAAAGTCAAGGTCATCCAAATGACCAAGCCAAAATCGGGGGTGACTAATTTCATATACTATTTATATAGTGTGTGAATTTTATTTTTTAAAAACCTGCCGAAATACCAACCGTATTCCGACAGGTTAATTTTTCTAGTACTCCTTATACTTTAAAAGTCACAAGAAGACCAACAACCATCGCGAAGAAGGCAGCACCTTCAACTAGAGCAGCTGTAAGAATCATGTTTGCACGGATATCACCTGCAGCTTCTGGCTGACGAGCGATTGATTCCAATGCACTTCCGCCAATGCGGCCAATACCAACACCAGCACCTAGAGCGGCAACACCAGCACCTAGAGCAGCAACACCAGCACCTAGACCAAGGTTTCCAGCTTCAAGAAGAATTGAGTTCATAATTATTGAGTTATATAGAGATTAAAAAAATTCAAAATTTAATGAGTATGTTCGATTTCATGTTCCTCATGATGATGCCCTTCTTCAACTGCAGAACCAAAATAAATAGCTGATAATAATGTGAAAACATAAGCTTGAAGAAAAGCCACTAACAATTCAAGGAACATCATAAACACGGTGAAAAGCCAGCTAGCAACGCCAACGCCAACACCTGCACCTACTGATTCTCCTCCATTTCCAAAAATGAAAATAAGACTAAAAAATGCCAAAGCGATAATATGCCCAGCCGTAATATTCGCGAAAAGTCGAATCATTAAAACAAAGGGGCGAAGAAAAACACCTAGAATTTCGATAGGAGTTAGTAAAAACAATACCCAAGTTGGAACACCGGGCATCGCAAAAATATGTCCCCAATAATGTTTATTACCATTAATGGTTGTGATAATAAAACTAAAGACAGCAAGAGTTAATGTTATTGCAATGTTTCCTGTCATGTTTGCACCACCTGGAAGTACAGGGATTAACCCCAAAAGGTTAGCAATCCAAATGAAGAAAAATACAGTCAACAAATACGGCATGAACTTCTCGTGTTTTTTACCAATACTCGGTTTGGCAATATCGTCTCTTACAAAAATTATAATTGGTTCTATAAAACTTTGAAGTCCCTTGGGAGATTTCCCAATTCTTTTCTTATACGATTGTGCTACAGAAATGAATATGAACAACATCAATCCAAAAACAATAAACAAAGTCAAAACGTTTTTTGTAATTGAAAGATCAAGCATATTATTTGTGGCCTGTTCATTGATTTTGCCATTACTATCAATGATAGCAATCTCTTCATCATGACTCAATCTATATGTATTGTGGTTTCCAGAATAATCAGAAAGGCCGTGAGAACCATGGGCACGAAAATGAGAGGATGAAAAAACATCAATTCCCTTTTCAGTATAAAGAATGATAGGAAGTGGAATATGAGTGTGTCCCCAAAGGTGCCAATCATGAGCATCACTTATATGCTCTAAAATCATAGACCCTGGATCGAAAGCAGACTTTAATTCATGCTGATGAGATTCACTTCCTTCTATGCTTTTATTTGAAATAATAGCATCATGTTGATGAACCATTCCCGAATCGGTTTGCGTCGCTCCATGGCCCGCGCTAACTGAATTGAATGAAAGCAAGCAAACAATAAAAATAGCAATGCGAAGCATCTGAAAACTCAAAGAAAATGAATAGCTTTTTGCCATGAATGAAGGGGTCTTTATTCGCGCTGCAAATGTAGAAAAAGAACCAACAAGTAAAAATTTTTAATCATGAATTTGCAAATATCATTCGACAAAGCTCAATTCATTTGATAATGAATGCAATACATATTTATCGTCATTCAATAATCTATTATAAAATTCAAATTAGGAATGTAAATGAATCGTTAGAATTTTTTGCATTTTGTAAAATGTAGGAAGTTAACAATTTGCATGTGAAAAGTTTCAATTATCTGTTAATGTTTTTCGTATTTTGATTGATGAATTGGGTGTATTTTAGCAATCTTTATTTTTAGAAGATGATGAGAGAGTTAATTGAAGGATTTCCTCAGCAAGTGCGAGATGCTCTTGAAATTTTTAAGAAAGTGCAATTAAAACCTCTGCCAAGAAAAATTAGCAATGTTTTAATTAGTGGTTTGGGTGGATCTGGAATAGGAGGAAGTATTGTATCCGAATTATGTTCTGGATCTGCTTCAGTTCCAATTTCAGTTTCGAAAGATTATGCAATTCCAGCATGGGTAAATGAAGATTCTTTAGTAATTATTTCTTCTTATTCGGGCAATACAGAAGAAACTCTACAAGCAATGCAAGCGGCAATCAATCAAAAAGCCATGATTGTTTGTGTAACCACTGGAGGCGAGGTTTTATCGATAGCAACGGCCCATAATATTGATGTCATTCTTATTCCGGGAGGCAATCCACCGCGTTCATGTCTTGGTTTATCCTTAACACAATTATGCGGCATCATCGAATATTATGGTATTGCCGATGGCTTACTCAACGAAATTAAACTAGGTATCGATCTCATAGAACTTCACCATTCTCGCATACTTCAAGAGTCGGAATCTATAGCGAAGGCTATTGCTTTTAGCATACCGGTATTATATACGAGCGTTGGTTATGAAGGTGTTGCCGTTCGTTTTCGTCAACAATTAAACGAGAACTCGAAAATGCTTTGTTGGCATCACGTTATGCCCGAAATGAACCACAATGAATTGGTAGGTTGGGTTGAAAAATCACCACAAATTGCTGCTATTTTTATTCGCAATGCCGATGAATATTATCGTACGGCCAAACGCATGGATATTTGTAAGGACATCATATTTGGCTTTGCAGGTAAAACTATTGTACTTAATTCAAAAGGAGATACACCAATTCAACGCATGATTTGGTGGATAAATTTGGGTGATTGGATTTCTTGGTTTGCATCCGTCGAACGTAATGTAGATGCAATTGAAATTAACGTAATCAATCGCTTAAAAAACGAATTGGCCAACTTGCAATGACCTACGAAGCACCCAATCGTAACATTCAGTTAATTGAGTTGGGATTGATTGATTTCAAAGAAGCTTGGGATTATCAAGAGAAATTATTTGCTGAGATTGTTGCTATTAAGTTAAACAATCGAAATAATTTGGAGCAAACTCTAGTGCCTAATTATTTAATTTTCTGCGAGCATCCACCCGTTTATACATTAGGGAAAAGTGGATCTGAAGATAATTTGTTGATTGACGATGATCAACTTAATCAACTAGGAGCCCGATTCTACAAAATAAATCGAGGCGGCGACATTACGCATCATGGTCCAGGACAATTGGTTGTGTATCCATTATTGGACCTTGAAAATTTCTTCACAGATATTCATCTGTATTTGAGAAAATTAGAGGAAGTCGTGATTCAATTACTACATCAATACAATGTTGAGGCAAGTAGATCTCCAGGTTTTACTGGAGTTTGGATTGATGCAAATACTGAAAAAGCCAGGAAAATTTGTGCTATGGGCGTGAAATGTAGCCGATGGGTAACCATGCATGGAATTGCATTGAATGTCTCCAACGAGCTCTCGTTTTTCAATCATATTATTCCATGTGGTATTGAAGATAAGTCGGTGACCAATTTATTCATTGAGGCAACTGATGCCAACATTAACATGGAAGATGTAAAGCATTTGTTTTCAAGTCTGTTTGCCAAAGAGTTTGAAGCAAACATAACAATTGAGTTGATGGCACAACCTTTGCCTGCCAAGTGAAAATCCTTGGTTATGAAAGTTTGCATGTATGTTTTGAGTATTTTCATTTTTGGGAATCTATTTTCACAGCCCCACAATCCGAACAAAGCGTTTAAACGCGGAGAAATCCTTACCTATCGAGTTCATTATGGTTTAATTGATGCAGGCGAAGCAACAGTTACAATAGCTCAAGATAGTATCAAGTTTAATAATTCACCTTGTTATCATGTTGTTGGAACAGGAAATTCGAAAAATGCATTCGATTGGTTTTTCAAAGTGCGCGATCGTTATGACTCATATATTGATGAGCAAACATTATTGCCAAAGTTTTTCATGCGGAGAGTGAACGAAGGCGGATTTATTATCAATCAAGATTATCGCTTTAATCAAACTGCAAAATCAGTCAATGTGAAACGCACTGGGACAGATGAACCAAGAAGTACTCCCGGAAAAGTATTTACAATTCCAAATGCAACACACGATATCTTATCTGCATTTTATTATGCTAGAAATTTAAATTTAGATGGGGTGAAAATTGGCGATATTATTACCATTCAAACATTTTTTGATGAGGAGCTTTTCCCCTTGAGAATAAAGCTTGTAGGAAGAGAGATTATTAGCACAAGAGCTGGTAAAATACGATGCATCAAAATACATCCATTAATTCAACAAGGACGAGTCTTTAAAGAAGAGGACGATTTAACATTGTGGGTGAGTGATGATATTAATCGAATTCCGGTTAGACTTCAAGCGAATGTTCTTGTTGGATCAATTAAAATGGATTTAAAGAGTTACTCAAATCTCGCAAATCCACTTTCTTTAGTAAATAAATAAGAATCTGAGCAAATTATTTGGCCCTATCATTATTCAAATTTTAGGGCCATTTTGTTTTCCAATTCTTCACTTGAATAGTAATATAAGCTTTACATTTACACAATAAATTAAAACCCATGAAACGAATCCTTACTGCGCTCATTATTTTTTTCATTTCCAATCAAGGAATGTCTCAACAAGTGATGAGTTTTCATGATATGGAAGCTGTTACAATTGCTGGAGACACCATTTCACTTTCTCAATATGCAGGAAAAAAACTTTTGGTTGTTAACACAGCAAGCTTTTGTGCTTATACACATCAATTTAATGATTTAGAATCAATGTATCTTCAATACGGAGGTGCTGGATTTGAAATTATTGGTTTCCCTTGCAACGATTTCGGAGCACAAGATCCTGGTTCAGATTCTACAATTTTGGATTTTTGTACAGGTAATTACAATGTAACATTTCAGATGATGTCACGCATTTCAATTAAAACTGGCGATACTTCTGCTGTATACAAATGGCTTCAACGAGGCAATTTAAATGGTGTATCTGACGCAGCTGTTACCTGGAACTTCAACAAGTTTTTAATTGATGCCGAAGGAAATTGGGCTGGATACTATGATAGTCCAGTTGCTCCAGGAGATCCTGCAATTGTCAATTGGATTAATGAAAACGCTGCTGGTTTATCAAATATTAATGATGAAGAAACGCTAGTGTGGTATTCACAAAATGCGATTCACGTTAAAAATCAAAATCCTGAAAAAGGATCTAGCTATAAATTGTTTTCTATTTCTGGTCAGGAAATCTCAATTAATAAAGGGTCTAATTCTGCTGAATTAATTCCCAATACTGAACTCCAATCAGGAGTTTATTTTCTTCAACAAATTCAAAATGACAAACAAGTAAGTCATCGTTTTGCGGTTGTAAAATAGATTCTAATTCTCAACTTTTTATAAAAACGAAAAGGCCATCTGATAAGATGGCCTTTTCGTTTTATTGCTAAGCAGGGCTTTGTGTTACAAATGTGTTGCAATTCAAAAAAATAAAAAAGGAGCACATCGCTGTAACCCCATATTTTATTAGTGGAGAATACCGGTTCCGATAGCTATCGGAACGAACCGGATAAAAACTTGTGGAGAATACCGGTTCCGATAGCTATCGGAACGAACCGGATAAAAACTTGTGGAGAATACCGGATTCGAACCGGTCACCTCTTGCCTGCCAGGCAAGCGCTCTAGCCAAATGAGCTAATTCCCCAATATTTCAATTTCAATGGTCACCTTCCCGATTTTCATCGGGACGCTCTAGCCATCCCGATAGTTATCGGGAGAGCTAATTCCCCAATATTTCAATTTCAAAGGTCACCTTCCCGATTTTCATCGGAACATTCTAGCCATCCCGATAGCTATCGGGAGAGCTAATTCCCCAAATTTGTAACTTCGCAAAAATAGCAATATTGAATGAGTATCATTCGAATATTCAGCATTAATCAAAAATTAGTTAAAAAGAAAAGAAATGTCTTCATTTGAATTGCATTATCAGACTCGAAAAACAATAATATTGAATTCATGAATTCATTAAGTATTTTCAGAAAAAAGTCCCTTCATACTATTGTTGGAGATTCAACGCATGAATCGGGTCCATCGCTTGTTCGCAATTTGGGTTTACGCGATTTGACCTTTATGGGAATTGCCGCAATTATTGGAGCCGGTAGCTTTAGTAGTTTGGGTCAAGCGTGTTTTTCAGGTGGACCTGGAGTAGTAATACTTTTTATTATTTGTGCTGTTGCCTGTGGTTTTACAGCATTGTGTTATGCCGAATTTGCTTCCCGTGTTCCTGTTGCCGGAAGTGCATATACTTATGCATACGTTTCCTTTGGGGAAGTTTTCGCCTGGATTATTGGATGGGCGCTCCTTATGGAATATTCTATTGGAAACATCTACGTTGCCTTTTCTTGGAGCGGATACTTTACCAATTTGCTCGATGGGATTGGAGTTCATTTGCCCGAATGGTTGACCATAAATTATACGGCGGCTTCATCGGCTTTTGCAACAAATAAATTGGGGGAAGGGATGAATGCTTGGATGAATGCACCTCAAATTGCTGGCCTAAAGATAATTTTCGATTTGCCCGCTGTTCTTATAAATGTGTTTATTACTGCCTTGGTCTATATTGGCGTTAATGAAACGAGACGCGTCACCAATGTTATGGTATATCTCAAATTGGCTATCGTGTTGCTTGTAATTATTTCCGGGGCATTTTTTGTAGATATTGATAATTGGACACCTTTTATGCCGAATGGATTTTCGGGTGTTATGGGAGGGGCTGCTGCGGTTTTCTTTGCCTATATTGGGTTTGACGCTGTTTCTACATTGGCTGAGGAAGCTAAAAATCCTCAACGCGATTTACCTAAAGGGATGATATATTCCCTTTTAATATGCACCGTTGTTTATATTCTTTTGGCTCTGGTTTTAACGGGAATGGTGGGTTATAGTCAATTGGGAGTGAGTGATCCATTGGCCGAAGTATTTAAAATCAAGGGCGTTAAATGGATGATGTATGTTGTTTCGGTGGCGGCTGTTGTTGCCATGACAAGTGTATTACTTGTTTTCCAACTTGGTCAACCGCGCATTTGGATGAGTATGAGTCGCGATGGATTATTGCCTAAGCGTTTCTCGAAAATACATCCTAAATACAAAACTCCCGGATTTTCCTCCATCATTACGGGCTTGGTTGTTGGGATCCCAATCTTTTTTACGGATGAGCAATTCGTGCTCGATTTTACTTCCATTGGAACACTGTTTGCCTTTTTATTGGTTTGTGGTGGTGTATTGATGTTACCTCCCAAAGATCCAAACATGGTTCAAACACAGAAAACATTTCGATTGCCTTATATCAATGGAAAATGGATTGTTCCACTTATGGTTTTATTTTCTGCTATTGCATTATTCAAATGGGCGCCCGATTTTCTTTCACATCAATTTAAAATAACAGGTGAAAATGCAGCGAATACAATTCCCATGTTGGTGTTTTTCACTTTGTGTTTGGTGCTTTCCGCAATGACCTTCTTGCGAAATCTATCACTCATTCCGGTTTTAGGTGTGCTTTCGTGTACCTATTTATTAACGGGTATGGCTGCCTCAAACTGGATCTGGTTTGGTGTTTGGCTGCTCAT
>CAXNGM010000018.1:0-14419 GCA_964201695.1 Bacteroidia bacterium
GCTTATGTGAGAAATGAATTTGGGAAAAATATCCTCTTTTTACATGATTTTGAAACCGGAAAAAGAAAGAAAATTCTGCGTATCGGGAAAAAACTTCCAAATTTTAACGACTTAAGCTATCCAGTATTAGCTTGGCATCCAAACGGCGAAGTCTTACTATACTGCGACGAACACAAAAGCAGATTGCGTTTGAATTTTTATTCCTTGAAAGATGGAAGTGTTCAAAGGAAATTCATCGATCATGTAAATAAAGTGATGAGTATGTCGGTTTCGCCCGATGGGAAAAGCATTGCAATGGTTGCGCTCAAAGATGGACGAAATGACTTATTCATCTTCAGCAATATTGCCAATACCTTTAAACCTATCACGATGGATGAATGGGACGAAGCAAATCCACAATGGATGCCCGATGGGAAACAGCTCGTTTTTAGCTCCAACAGAAAAACCGATTCCTTATTTGTTCCCGGAGTTTTACCTCAAATTCCATCTCACGCTCATGACCTCTTTCTCGTTCGGCCTTCCGAAAATGAGAATGTAGTTAAACGCCTTACAAACACTCCTTATATTCATGAGCAGCAATCTATTCCACTAAGCAATAACAGCTTAACCTATCTGAGCGACGCCAACGGAATAACAAATCGCTATGCAGCATATTTCGACAGTAGCATTGCCTTTGTTGATACAATTACCCATTACCGATATTTTCTTGTTTCAAGGCCAATCAGCAATTATCAACATGGTGTCATTGAACATGCTGTGAATTCGAATGGGAAGGTTTTTGAACTCATTGAAAAAAATGGGAAACCCTTTATCCTCAAAAGCACGAATGATTCCTCATTCCAAGACAATGCTCAACTTCCTTTAACACAATGGGCAAATCAGCTAAATCCGATACAAGTTAAAAATCCATCGCCCACAAAACCAATTATTCCAAGTCCTGAAACACCTAAAGTTCGAAAAATAGTGGTGTTTGGAGATGATAAATCAAAGCAAGAGATTTCCCCTTTTAAAAACGAATCGAAAGCAGGAGCCGATACATTCAAACTCACGCGTCAACGCTTTTATGAAACAGCCTATTACACTGATTTTTTAACGACTCAACTCGATCGTGGTTTCTTAAATCAGACCTACCAACCTTTTTCAGAAAGTGGCTTCCAAAACCCTCCTGTTAACGGACTATTTCGCATTGGCCTATCCGATTTATTTGAGGATTATCGAATAACAGGAGGGATTCGCTTGGCCGGAAATTTAACCGGAAATGAATACCTGCTTGCGTTTCAATCTCAAAAACAACGTCTCGATCGAACGCTCATACTTCACCGACAAGGTTTGCAAAGCAATTTAATTGATGGCACCCGCGTGCTTCTTCATACAGTAAGTGGAAAATTATCCTATCCATTCAGTGAAGTTGCTCGCATTGATGGAAGTCTATCCTATAGAAACGACCGAACCGTTTTTATTTCAACTGACTACGCTAATCTTTTGAGGCCAACTAATTTCGCCCATTGGGGAATTGCAAAAACTGAATTTGTTTTCGATAATACATTCCCAGCAGGTCTTAATATGATGACGGGAACGCGTTTTAAAATCACCGCCGAACATTTCCACCGGCTCGAAGAACGTAAAACTTCCGTTACTGTTATAGGTGCCGATTTTAGGCAATATGGTAGAATTATGCGTGAAATGATTTGGGCGACACGATTGGCTGGTGCAACCTCTTTTGGACCAAACAAAGTAATGTATTATTTGGGCGGTGTTGATTCTTGGTTTGTTCCGAAATTCGACTATTCGCTTCCTTACGACGAAGATCAAAAATACATGTTCCAAACCTTGGGTACAAATGTTCGTGGGTTTTATCAGAACTTCCGGAATGGTTCTAGTTTCGCGGTTTTCAATGCCGAAGTCCGATGGAATATTTTACGCTATCTATTTAAATTCCCCTTAAAATCTGACTTTCTAAACAACATTCAGGTTGTTGGATTTGCTGATGCAGGAACCGCTTTTACAGGTTCGTCTCCGTATTCGGATGATAATACATTCAATCAAAAAACAATCGAAAGTGGTCCAATCAAAGTGGTTCTGAAAAATCAGCGAGAGCCATTGGTTGCAGGATTCGGAATGGGTGTTCGAACGCGGATACTTGGTTATTTTGTTCGATTAGATATGGCCCGAGGTTTAGATGATGGTATTTTATTACCTTCGGTTTTATATCTTTCTTTCTCAACCGATTTTTAGATCAATGTCAAAAAAAACACCCATGGGCATAACTACGATTATCATTCTGCTTGTTATCGGATTGTTCGCAGGAATTGCGAGCGGACTTGTTGGAATTGGCGGTGGAATTATCATTATTCCTGCCTTGATTTATTTTCTTAGCATGTCTCAACAGGGCGCCCAAGGAGTTTCTATCGGTATGTTGCTCTTGCCTGTTGGATTTTTAGCCGCTTACAATTATTATACAGCAGGAAGTTTAAACTTCAAATACAGTCTAATTATCGGAAGCACCTTTATTGTAGGAGCCTGGCTTGGGTCTAAGATTTCCTTGCAAATTTCACCCGATACCATGCGCATTATATTCGGTGTTTTTATTTTGTTGATTGCGTTGAAAATGATTTTCAACAAATAGAGATTAAATGGATTCAACTATTAAACAGCAAATACAGGAAGAAGCAGCTCGTATTTTTCCAATCGTTCAAATAATACGACGTCATATTCATCAGCATCCCGAACTTTCTTTTGAGGAAATCAAAACGAGTCAATATGTTGCAAGGAAGCTATCCCAATTTGGAATTGAATTCACTACAGGTTGGGTTGAAACTGGCATTCGAGCGGTTATAAAAGGGAAAGGAAAAGGAAAGACCATTGCCCTTCGGGGAGATATGGATGCGTTACCGATTTTGGAAACAAATGAAACAGATTACACTTCGGTTAATGCAGGTGTGATGCATGCTTGTGGGCACGACGTTCATACTGCTTGTGTTTTAGGCACTGCTATAGTTTTACAGAAGTTAAGCGATTTGTGGTCGGGTGAAGTGGTCCTGATTTTTCAACCCGGAGAAGAGAAACTTCCTGGAGGAGCGCGCTTGATGTTAGAAGCAGGGATTTTTGATGAAGTTCAACCGTCATCTGTTCTTGCTCAACATGTTTTTCCGTCATTGCCAGCCGGCAAAGTAGGTTTTAGAGCGGGCAAGTACATGGCATCCACCGATGAGTTATACATTACCGTTCGCGGAAAAGGAGGACATGGAGCCATGCCACATCAAGTGCATGATCCAATTGTTGCAAGTGCTCAAATAATACTCTCTCTTCAACAGGTTTGCAGCAGACTTGCAGCACCAGGAACTCCAACAGTTCTTTCCATTGGAAAAATAATCGCTAACGGAGCCACCAATGTAATTCCGGACGAAGTAAAACTCGAAGGAACATTCAGAACCATGGATGAAAACTGGAGAATGCGGGCTCACGAACACATTCACCGAATTTGCACCGAAACAGCACATGCTTTTGGAGTAAAAGCCGAAGTAGATATTCGCAAAGGCTATCCCGTTTTACATAACAATGAACCGCTTACAGAACGTTGTATTCTTGCTGCACGAGAATATTTAGGAAATGAAAATGTTACCCTACTCGAAAAACGAATGACCGCCGAAGATTTTGCTTGGATTGCACAAGAATATCCTGCTTGCTTTTATCGATTAGGAACAGCGGGAGAAAATGGAGCTTTTACAGCAGGCGTTCACACGTCCAATTTTGATATCAACGAACAAGCATTAATTACCGGAGTTGGCCTCATGACTTGGCTAACATTAAAGGAGTTGGAATCTAATTAATTCCACAAACAATATCCGATAGAGCTTGCATTGAAGTAAATGGCGCAATGTGTACGTTCATTATTCCTATATGCTTTAATGCATTTGCCGAACTTTGTCCAATAGCCACACAGATCGGATGCTGCCTTTGAATTTGTCTTTTCAAAGCATTGACAGAAGAAGGGCTTGTAATAATCCAAATATCAGCATCAATGTTACTATCGATTTCCTTTTCGATGGTTCTATAAGTTGGAATGTCGTATACAGTTGCATTATTTTCCAATTGCATTTGCACAGACCTTAAACTTTTTTCAGCGCAAGGGAAAATGATTGTTTTATTTTTTGCCAATTCAAGAAATTGAGCTCCGACTATAGATGGATCTTCATCATTTCCAACAAATTCGGGATGTATACCATATTCCTTTAACGCTGCTAAAGTTCCAGAACCCAAAGCCGCAACTTTGGTTTGAGCAGCCAACATACCTTCTTGAGAATAAAAGAAATAAACTGCTCGCGGACTATTAAAAAACACCCAATCTGCAAAAGGAATGTGTCGTATTTCAATTGCTTCGAATGTTATGGGTGAGAATGCATCAACCTCAAAACCGTAGTTTTTCAAGTTTCGAATTAACACGTCTGATAATTCTGGTTCGCGGCTAATAAATACTTTTCTCTTTTCGAAACGATTAAGAGCGATCAAAGCCTCGTCTGCTAATTGTTCAGGATTTTCACCACGTAAAAATATTCTTCGGAATGGTCTTCCATCGAGCGGTTGCAAAGAAGCCCAAAGTTGATACCCATTAGTTGACTTTTCGCAATAAACCCCCAAAGGCAGTAAGCAGCCCCCGTCCAAACGGTTCAACACTTTACGTTCGGCGAAAATGGTTTCTGCCACATCTGGATGATTTATGTGAGCAACAATATTTTTCATCTCTTCATCATTTTCACGAATCTGAAAAGCAAGAACTCCTTGCGCCGGAGCAGGTATGAAAAAATGTGGAGATAGAATTTCTCGATGCAAATCACCTAAATCCAATTCAAGTCGGTTTAAGCCAGCAGAAGCTAAAACAATTGCATCGTATTGCCCATCAATTAGTTTCTGAACGCGCGTTGGAACATTGCCTCGCAAATCGACAATTTCCAGATCTGGTCTTATGGATAGCAACTGGGTTTTTCTACGAAACGAAGAGGTTCCCACTTTCGCATTTAGCTTCAATCCCAAATCTTGAGAATGATCTAAAGCATCTTGTTTGATGAGAAGCGACTCAGAGCAATCTTCTCTGTACGAAACTCCTGCAATGGTAAGTCCTTCGGGAGATGTGGTTGGCAAATCTTTGTGAGAATGAACGGCTAAATCAATTTCATTCGATAATAAAGCTTCTTCAAGTTCTTTGGTGAAAAAGCCCTTCCCTTCAATTTTATCGAAAGAAAGATGTTGTATTTGGTCACCCTTCGTTTTTATGATGTTGATTTGAACTTCAAAACCTAGGGACTCTAATTGGCTCCGTGTAAAATGCGCTTGCCATAAAGCGAGATCACTTCCGCGAGAACCAATAATAACTTTACGTAACATGATTAATGCTTGTCCAACAATATTTCTTTTGCCATTTTCATTGGCACACTAATGTATTTCTTTTCGAAATAGGTCAGCATTTTTTCTAAAACTTGCCGCGATGTATCATCCATTTCTTCCAACTCACGGGCGAAAACATGATTTGTTGCATGGTCACGAATTTCTTTCACTTTTTGAGGGATATCTTTCATGGCGCGTTCAACCACCCGTTCGCGAAACATGTGACGAAATTCATCGAAGTGTTTATCGATAATTTCTTCGCATTGAGCCAAAGCAGTTAGTCTAAAAGCGCGATTCTCTTCAGCCATTTGTTTCAAGCTCTCCACTAAAATAGGCCTTACGTCAAATTCCTTATAAATATGAGGCGAAACATCATTGGGAATAGCTAAATCAATTACGATTTTAGAGTCTTTTTCCGATTGAAGCAATTGTTTGTATAAGGTTGTGTCAATTAAATAATCTGCAGATGAAGTGCAGGAAACAAGAACGTCAAATCCTTTATCATACGTGTTTAACGAAGACAATGGAAAAGCGACTCCACCAATATTTTGTGCTAGGATTTGTCCATTTTCGAGGCTTCTATTAAATACCACAAAATTCCGGAAACCGTGTTTGTATAGGTATTTGCAAAGATTGGTATTGGTTTGCCCAGCTCCTACGATAATAAATCGCGCAACTTTTTTAACATTCAAACTCCGCAATTGACGGTAAGCCAATGAAACAACAGAAACGGGATTTCGGGAAATAGGTGTTGATGTAAAAACTTCTTTGGATGATTCAATTACTTTACGAATAAGTAAACGAATCGAATCGCCGCTCAATTTATCTTTCACCGAAGTTTCGAATGCTGAACGAACTTGGGTAATTATTTCACGTTCTCCAACAACCAAAGAATCCAATGAAGCGGCAACTTGAAATACATGTCGAATAGCTTCGTCGCCAGATAAAACTTGAGATTGATCTATTGCCAATTGAATTTCATTAGCATCCCATTGTGGGGCAAATGCTTTGAAAAACCTTGATAAATATGGAGTGTTTAATTCTTCATCAGTAAGCAAAATAAACTCTACGCGATTGCATGTACTTAAATAAAGAAGTTCTGAAATGTTTACTTCATATTTAAGCTTATCGAGTCGTGATTTCCGAAAATCTGGCTCAATATGGTAACGTCCAACCTGTTCTAAGGGGGTTTTACGATGAGAAAATGCGATAACCTTAAAGTCCTTCAAAACAATTTATCAGATTACAAAAGTACATCATCATTCCTTTAGAATGTCATTGATTTGTAAAAGCGCGCATTTCATTTTTATCATTACCAATAGAATAGATTTGCACATACAATTTCAACAACACATACAACTTTCATCAATCATTTTGCATGATAAATAACCATAAAGAGTTATTATATTTTTTTATTCCTCAAAACAAATTAAATAAATATTTCATTCTATCTAGTTATATATTAAATAGTTATGCTCTTTCTTATAGAGATTAGGGGTTAATAACCAGTTTTAACCAAACAAAAAAAGATTATTTTTATTCTTGTGATAATAAACTTTGTAAATTTGTCATTCAACCATCTTATATAGAATTCATGAAAAAACAAGCGGATCGATTGAGACTTATTCGTGTCTCAAAAGGAATGTCCCAAGAAAATGTGGCCAAAGCGCTAGATATTACTGTTGGGGCTTATTCAAAAATTGAACGTGGCGTTACCAAATTAAGTTTGAATCGCCTTGATGATCTTTCCAAAATTTTCGACATTGAGCTAAATGATTTTATCCGTTACCTGAATGGAGAGTCCGATAGCCTAGATCGCAAATTGAATATTCCAGGAGGCGGAAGTCAATCTAATTATGGAAACCAAAATGCCCCCGTTGATTCAGAAGTTGCGCTTTTAAGAAAGATTATCAATCTTTATGATGAAAGCAAGGAATTGAACACTAAAGCGGTTATTCGCAATATTTTTGAAGGTAACAATGTAAATGTTCCAAGTTTCATAGATGTATTGAAAGAATCTTCGAACACCCTTTCAAGTAAAAAATTAGATGCAAATCAAATTACAAACTACAACAAAGGGATTGAGCGCATTGTAGAATTATTGGGTTAATTCATTGGAAATAAACCAAAACCAAAAAGTCTGTCATTCGTGACAGACTTTTTTTTTGCTTCATGTCTTTTTGTAGGTTTGTCTTGTATGCAGAAATTGTCGGCAGTTATTATCACCTTTAATGAAGAACGAAACATTGCTCGTTGCCTCGATTCCCTTCAAGGTGTTGCCGATGAGATAATTATTGTTGATTCATTTTCGACCGATAAAACCCAAGAGATCGCCTCGAAGTTCAATACCGTTTTTATTCAACATGCATTTGAAGGACATATTCAACAAAAAAACTATGCGCTCAGTTGTGCTTCATTCAACTTTGTGATTTCATTAGATGCCGACGAAGCCTTGTCTGAAACTTTAAGAAACAGCATTCTCAAAGTAAAAAAGGACCAAATTGCCGATGGTTATTCGATGAACCGATTGAGTAATTATTGTGGTCATTGGATTCGTCACGGAAGTTGGTATCCCGATAAAAAACTACGGCTTTTTGATCGCACAAAAGTTCAATGGGCAGGTTTCAATCCACACGATAAAGCCGAAGCTATTGAGGGATCTGTTTTAAACCATTTGGACGGAGACATCCTTCATTACACTTATTACACCATCGAAGAGCATGTCCGAAAGCTCGATTACTTTTCAACGATTGCAGCAAAAGCATATTTTGAGAAAAATAAAAAGGCAGGTTGGTTCGATTTATCCATCCGACCCGGGTTTGCATTTTTTCGAGATTTCATTTTGAGAGCCGGATTTTTAGATGGGTATTATGGCTGGGTGATTGCCCGATTTACCGCTCATTACACCATGCAGAAATATGTGAAACTTCGATTTCTCATTGAACAAAATCGAACAAAAAAGAATTCGAATTCGTAAATTGCAGCACAATGATAGATACAGAAAAACACGCTGCCGAACTGCAGGAATTGAATCAAAACCTCAATATTTACAAAGAATCGATTCGGGAAATCTCCGAAGAAATTATCGATAATCAAGTTTCTAAATACCCAATTTTTATTGCGTCTCGGGAAGAAACAAACCTTGGAAAACAAATCATCGATAAAGAAGAACTTGCGCTCGAATGGAGTATCAATGCATCGACATTGGAAGAATTTGTTCGCCGGAAAATTGTACTTGAAAACAAATTGGAGGCGTTTAAAAAAAGCTATAAAGACCCTCGTAAATTCCTTTGCGTTTTTACTTTGTTAACGGAGAATGCTGGTTTTATTTACTTACCATACGACGAAGAAGAATGACTCAACAGGAATATTTGAAAGTACAGCTTCTGGAAGCACGAAGTGTTTTGGATCTATTTATTGAGAATCCCAATAACATGGAGTGTATTGGTAAAGCGGCTCAGGCAATGAGCGACAGTATTAAAAATGGAGGCAAAATCATTTCTTGTGGAAATGGTGGCTCGATGTGCGATGCGATGCATTTTGCCGAAGAACTAAGTGGTCGTTTTAGAGATGATCGTGCGCCTCTTGCTGCAATTTCTATCTCTGATCCATCGCATTTATCCTGTGTTGGAAACGACTATGGGTACAATGAAGTTTTTGCACGATTCGTATCAGGACTTGGAAAAGCGGGCGACGTTTTACTTGCTATCAGCACCAGTGGAAACTCCCAAAATATAATTCGGGCAATTGAAGCAGCCAAGGAAAAAGGAATGCTCGTAGTTGGACTAACAGGAAAAGATGGAGGCAAAATGGCTTCCCTATGTGATGTGGAAATACGTGCTCCGCATACTGAATATGCCGATCGAGCCCAAGAAATTCACATCAAAGTAATTCATTGCCTTATCGGCTCTATTGAACGAAACGTTTTCAATTAATAGATTTTGAATCCTTAAATAAATTGGCAACTAGTTTTTTAGATAAAAACTGCTTGTTAATTTCCCAATCATCACATCCATATCGCCTGGTTCGATTATCCATTTCCCATTGGAATTGCAGAATTTCAACTGTTCCTGATTTATAGAAAACGAAACTGTTTTGCTTGAATTTGGCTGCAAAGTTACTTTCTGAAAATCTTTCAATTTTTTTACTGAGGGTGTTATGGATGCGTAGCGATCGCTGATAAACAACAAGACCGATTCTTTCGCCTCACGAGAACTTGTATTACGAACCGTAAGAGAAATTGAAATTGGATTTTGACTCATTGTATCGTTAGAAATTTGCATGTTTTCATACACAATAGATGAATATGAAAGTCCATGACCAAATTCCCATTGCGGCTGAAATGCATTATTCCCAAATTGAGTATCGAGCGTTTCGGTGTATTTATGGTCGTACCACAAAAGCGATTGGTTGTATTTAGGATAGGTGAACGGAAGTTTTCCTGATGGATTCACATCGCCCAATAGAATTCGGGCGAGCGCATCACCACCATAATTTCCCGGGTGATATGCTAAGAGAATGGCATCCGCCAAATTTGCGATATCGGGAATCAAGCGCGGACGATTTTCAACCAATACAAACACCATTTTTTTACCCAATTTGGATAGGGCTTTTACATAATCTCGTTGAACATCAGGTAGATTTAAATCATCAATATCTCCGGGCTTCTCGGTAGAAGGCAATTCGCCAAAACACACCACAATGACATCGGCTAATTTTGCCTTTTCGATGGCAGTTGCATCCCAAGTTCCTTCGCTTAATTTGCATCCTTCGGCAAAACTGAATTTTCCTTTCGAACGTTTGGCGATGGCTACTTTGATTGTGTTGCAAAGCGTATCATCGAATTTTTCATCCGTTCCTTGCCAAGTGCGTGTCCACGATCCGTTCAACAAGACCATAGAATTTGCAGATGGGCCCGTTACAAATACGTTGGTGTTTTCGCTTAAAGGCAAAATATTGTTTTTGTTTTCGAGAAGAGTGATGGATGATTCTGCGATGCTCTGAGATAATTCGGCAGATTCCTTGGAGCCAAACTGCGGATAATCTTTCAATTTAGGCATCTTGTTATTCTTGAAAAGATTCAACTTCATTTTCACTTCCAAGATTCGACGAACCGAAACATCGAGACGCGCTTCCGAGATTCTTCCCTCTTTCACTAATTCAATAAGCAGTTTCGTAAAGTCATAGTCGTTGGGAACCATGCACATATCAATTCCCGCTTGAACAGACATATAAACAGCTTCCTTTAACGAAGATGCCACACGGTGGTTTTTATGTAACTTAATAATGTCTTCCCAATCGGTAACTGCAAGCCCTTTAAATTGAAGCTCCTCGCGAAGCAACTTGGTTAAAATATCATAACTCGCATGAACAGCCACCCCATTAATTTCACCGCTGTTAATCATCACCGTCAATGCACCAGCTTCAATAGCTGCTTTGAATGGTGGTATATAAATTTCACGCATTTGAATTTCTGAGATTGTAGCAGGTGTTCTGTCTTTACCGGTTCTCATGGCACTGTAACCCAAGAAATGTTTCATGCATGCTGCAACATGTTTTGAATCGATGGGGGAATTTCCTTGATATCCTTTAATTACAGCTTCGCCAAAACGAGTGCAAACCAATGGATCTTCTCCGTATGTTTCAAAAAAACGTGACCAAGCTGGGTGTCTTGCAACATCAAGAACAGGAGAAAAATTCCAAGGAATTCCAACAGCTCTTGTTTCATAAGCAGTAACCTCAGCAGCTTGTCTACTTAGTTCAGGGTCGAAAGTAGCGGCTTGAGCTAAGGGCTGAGGAAAGAGTGTTGAACCATTTACATAATTAGCACCGTGAATAGCATCAATTCCATACAAAATAGGAATCTTTAAGCGAGATTTTGTTGTTGCAAATCGTTGAATAGTACCAACAAGGGTTAGCCATTGTTCACGCGGATAAGAATGTCCTCCGCAATTTAAAATGGAGCCAACATGATACTGCGTAATTGCTTGATAGAGTTTAGCACTATCGATATGATGCGGCTCAATAAGTTTGTAAATTTCTCCTTCGCACACCACATCCAAATTCAGTTGTGTCATTTGCCCCACTTTTTCTTCCATGGTCATTAAGGCAATGAGCGAATCGATGGGATTTTGCTGAGGAGATTGTAAATGATTAATTGACTTGGGAGCTCCTGCGAAAAAAAGCAGGAAGCAAAGTAAAAGTGAAGCACTTATTTTCATAATCCTTGATTATTCCAGGGTTGAATGCAGATATTGTCGATGATAACTTCTCCACTCGATTCGAATTGAATGATTAACTGTTTGATAGAATAAACATCCACTTTGCCGTTTAGCAATCGGAATCGTTCCAATGGAATTAGTACTTGAGTGAATTTATCCGTTATGGGACCTTTCACAACATATTCGGCAGCAAACCCCACCCATTGTTGGTTGCCTGAAAAATCTTCCATCCCAATAGCCCAAGGAAGTTCTTTTAATGGTTTGCCATTCGTTTTCACCCAAAAAGTAAGCGCGGCTTCTTGCGAAATTTGGGATAAATCCTTTCCGTTCCAACCATCCCACCCAAAACCCAATCCCATCCAAGGACAATCTTCGGCTTGCTTGTTCCATTTTACATGAATAGCTCCATCTCCTGAAAATACATCCTTGCGTTCTGCACTTATTGCAATACAATTGGGTGATTTTGTAAACCAAGCATCAGCATTGAGTTCGTCTTGAAATATCTGCAATTGCGAAAATCCATTGATCTCCGGTTTTGAAGGACGATCGCTTTCTTTTTCATACAAACCCAATTGGCGAAAAGACGAACATCCCGACAAAAAAGCCACAAAACAGATACAGATAAAAGAAAACCTCAACATGGATTTATGGATTTAACGGCGCGTTCTCTGTAAATATCATGTAATCGATATAGCTCTGGGAATAGCCCGATGTTGGATTTGCTAAAAACAACAAGGATACTTTAAGTAATTTGTTGGGTTCGTGAATTCCATTGCCAATTGCGGCAGTTGGAGCTCCGTTAACCAATGTTTGCAAGTCAGCATAATTCAAGGAAAGTTGTTTCCATCCATTTTCTGTAGGTCGATATTCGAATGAGTACATATCTTCATTGCTTGAATAGGTTCCATCTTCGTTATCATCTTCCCTAAACTGAAACAGAATAATCGAGTTATCGATTGTGTCGGGTTTATAGATGAATGAATTAAAAAAGACCGCTTCGGGATTGCTATTCAAGTTAAATCTTGGAGCACCGTACAAACTAGCCGGAATATCAAACAAGCCAATTAAATAATCCCAATCAACCTTTCCGCCCATGTCGTAATATTTATTTCCTTGAGCTGCATTGGCATTTTCTTGAACCACAAAACTCATATCGGCTCCCGACTGAACAAACTTTGTCCAGCCCGTTGGGAATCCGTTTTCGAAATCACTCAAGAGTAATCCTTGGTTAATACGATTCCCAACAACCGAAAGAGTATCGCGTAAGGTATCGACTTCGTTTTCGAACGTTAGTTGAACAGCACAATCTTCTATGCGGAACATCGGAAGCGAGGTTGTGGTTCCATCCCAAAGTGCATTTTCGGCAATCAATTCGGACGAAAAACCAGTAATTTGTTTGACTGCTCCTGAACTCAAGCCTTTAATTTGAAGGTTCCATTGAACATTTTTGGAAAAAGCAGCGGTGAAGAAGGTTGTTTGATTCAACGAAAAATCGACCGAACGATTGGAAATATCCAAATCTTGAACAACGGTAAATTTCCCATAAAGATCCTTCAAATCAGGTCCATCAAACTCTTTATCCATTTTACATCCTGCAAATACAAGAACCGCAAGTGTACACCCGAGAATTATCTGTTTACGTATCATTAGAAACTCATTTGATATAATAACATGAATTGATTGACTTTGTAATTCGACGTTCCGATTAATTTATCTGAAACATCGAACTTATTCCATTGTGCTGATAAGAAAGATTTTTCTCCGAAACGGTAACGCAAACCGCCGGCTATCATTGTTTCTTTCCCATCAACTTGATATTCCGAAAAATTATAGATAAATGCATATGCATCGCGCTTAGCTGTGTAATCGAAGCCCGAATATTTAACTTCTTGATACCCAAAAAGAATATCTAAATTCTTAATTACTTCTATTTCAGCTCCAACACCCATTACATTTGTTGACAAATCGACTCCCCTGTAAAACTCAGTTCCTTCTCGTTTTGTTAGATCCATGCGATAAGAAACTCCAACATGGATGCGTTTCGCCCATTTTTCAGAAATCTTGTCATCAGTAAAAGATAGTGATGCAGAAGTTCTATTAAACTTTCTAGGTAAAATGGTTCCTTCTCCACGAACCTCTTGTAGATTGAGTTGCTCCGCTTTAACGACCCAATTTTTGTTCTTAGAAACCCAATCCGATTTAATGATTGATCCTTGACGGTTTGGAGTTGCATCGCCGTATGGAGTTATGTTGTCATATTTAGGAGAGAAATCCATCAAATAAGCTTGCAACTGCATGTTACAAAGCGATGACTCACGCATCAAATCGAGAATAGTCAGCGGACGAATTACTTGTTCGTTTCCTATGCGGTTATAAGCAATAGGCAATTGTTGGAATAGGATACGTTTGGTTTGTGCTCCCGGACTTAAGAATTCAGAATCAATGCGTTTTACAATTCCCGTGATGCGGATGCCTGTTTTCTTTTGTTTGATAGCTCCTTCAAGCTCGAAAAACTTTCCGTTTTTGGATGGGACGATATCATTGTTGAGGATGAACGTTTTTGATTTCCCGAATTCTGTTTGAGCGAAAGTCTCCCAATTGGAATTACTCCAAGTAAAACTAGCATTTCCAGTTAAAACCGGATTCCTAAAAAGTTCCTTATTTTTGGAAGTTCCATCGATATCCGATAATCCTGCATAATTTAAACCGAAGCTAAAAAATTTACTTTGAACAAGTTGCATATTAACACCTGAGAAGATGCGATCATTGTTTGCTACATTGTCGGAAGCTTTTACTCGCGTTGCGACTCCGTGAAA
>CAXNGM010000019.1:0-14347 GCA_964201695.1 Bacteroidia bacterium
GCAATTGAGCACTAAGCCTGTTCGATGCGAATAGATCGCTAAGCCAACGAATCTGAATGTTTCGCCAATCCATAAGGAATAATATGCACGCAAATAATGCTGCAGCTTTAACTTGCTCATCGCATTTCAATCGTTTCAGTTTTTTAGCACGTGGGTGGGTTGAATTTTTTATGAAATTTCGGCAATTAAACTGCCAAGTGGTATAGGCCATATTTCTGCTAATGAAAAGAACAGCGTGTGCATACATGGTTAGGAGTTCTTTTTCTTCGGGTTTTATCTGTGCTTTTTGATGGCGTAAGTGTATTCTTTGATCGGTTCGCATCGCCACGTCCACAGAATGACTTATGTCGATTTCAGGATCATGGTCAGATGCATCATCTCCTTTAATTACAATAAAACCCCATGTTACAAGAACCACGAAGGCATTTTGTAATTCGATGTGATCTGCACGTTCAGCTAGGCGTTCGAAGAGATTGTTCAAGGTTACTGATTTTCGTCTGCCGTTGAGTAAAACAAAAGCCGCCAATAGAGCCGCTTGCGTGTTTTCGGTTTCCGTAAATTCGCAAAAAGGCGATAAATCGCTTGCATCAGGGAAATAGTTTTTGTCGATTGCTTTTTTTTCCAGTCCATGCAGGAAGCTGATCCAATTTTTCATGTGTCTTAATTTTCTGCAAAGATTTAAATCAACTGCGCAATGGCATTGCGTAATTATTGATTAGATTTGCTCATATCAATAAAATGGAATGGAACAAAGTAAATTAGATACATTTAGAATCAAGCTTTTATGTAAGTTTATGGATAGGGGAGGAGGAACGTTGCAGGAATTGCATGAATATGTTAATCTTAAATTGGAGGAAGCCGACTTAAGTGCTGTTGGTCTGAGAACTATGCAAACATTAATAGAAAAGCTCCGAAAAGGGGACTTTAATCATAACATGCATGGGTATACTAGAAATAATGATCAAGGAAGTTTTAAAATAAAATACAGGAACCGCATTTATTCATGGGCTGAAGATTCGAATAAGCCTGAATTTGGAGATTTGGACGAAGATGAACGATATACACTTCCATTTTTAAGTGGAATACTAAAAAAGTATGAAAGTATTCCAGCTGTTCGGAAAATTCTTGATTCAATGCCAGAATTGTTTGGAATAACCGAATCTGAAATGGATAGTGCTTCGGTTATCTACCATGGAGGTGCAGAACTTTTTAATGATGCATATAAAGCTGGTGAATATTCCGGTAATGTAATCGGTCTTGCAATAAAAATATTAGGTCATATTAATAAATGTGAAATGATTGAATTTTTGTATGTGCCAGTAACATTACAAGATGAACATCTAACAAAAGCAATTCACCACGACTATGTTTCGCCAATTCAAATTAGGTTTTACAATGAATATTATTATTTGACAGCGATTGCAAAGAATCGGATTGTAAATTACCGAATAGACTTAATTTCAGGTTTAAAAGTAGATCTGCAGACCGATGAAGAGGACAATTCTATTTATTTTGATGCAAAAGAGTTAGAGAAAAAGTTTAGGATTACTGAACATTTCAAGTATGTTTTAGGTATTTGGAATCACGAGACAGATGCACAGGTCTATACAATTAATATTCGTTTTAGGGATTGGGCTGCCAGTTATGTGAAGAAACTTAAGTTTCATCCTACTCAGAAAATAAAAGAGGTAGATCTCGTTAATTCGACATTGACATTAAGCCTTCAACTTAAACTCGGAAAGGAGAAATACGCAGGACAGCCGATTAAAGACCGTTACCCAGAACTCGATTTTTTTCTGGGTCGCTTTAGGGATTATGCTGAAATTATTAGTGCAGTTCCTCAATTGGTATAAGCAGTCAATAGAATGCACAGTTAAAATCCAACATTATTCATAATTAAAGTGAAGAGTCATGAAAGAAATGATGATCCTTCACATTGCATTTGAAATTGCCGAAGTGTTAAATCGGAATGTTGAAGAAGTATTTAAAGCGAAACAATTTGAAAAGTAAACATTTATTAATTCTAATATCATGGACAACAATTACGACAATTTAAAAAATTTAATCGAGAGAATTAAAACGATAAACTTCATCGAGCGATTATTTCTTTGGAAAAATGTGCGACAACAATTAATTAATGCTGTGGCTGATCTTCAAAAAATGACTAGCAATATCAGCTTTTTGTTAGAAACTAACACCGAGTTAAAATCATCTATATCTGGACTATCTAAAGATCTTGATTTAAGCAAGGAGGCTTTGGTTAAGAAAACAAATGACTATGATAATTGCCAACAAGCAATTAAAGACAAAGATTTTAAAATTGGTCAGTTGGTTGCGGAGATTGCCTCTAAGGATACTTCTATTGAAAATTTTAATGATAAGATTCAACAATTTGAATTAGAAAATCAGTCGTATAAGCAAACAAGTGCTAGTCTTCAGAAAGAACGTGATGCATTGAAAGAAGAAAATACACGGTTAATTACTATTGAAGAATCAAGACGCGTCAAGCACGATAAAGATATTGCTACACTTAACTCCGTTAGTGATCGCATAGAAAATGAACGCAAAGCTGAATTGGAAGCAATTGCTAATGATCAGTTTGAAAAATTAAAGAATCAGAAGGAAACCTGGTCTAAACATCAGACAAATGTTCGTAGCAACATTAAAACCATTTGCCAGAAACACATTGTTGAGTTTTTAGATAAAGTTCCATTCAAAGGCGAACCGGATAATACGTTGAAGATCTGTGGTGAATTTGTGATTTTTGATGCTAAAAGTCCTGCTAGCGATGACCTAACGAATTTCCCTAATTACTTAAAGGATCAGGCTGAAAGGGCTAAAAAATACGCTAAGCAAGAAGATGTAAAAAAAGACATTTTCTTTGTTGTACCGAGTAATACACTGGAGATTTTAAACCAGTACGTTTTCAATCTTGGTGATTACGATGTATATGTTATCTCGATAGATTCACTCGAGCAAATAGTACTTAATTTGAAAAAGATAGAATCGTATGAGTTTGCTGAAAATTTAAGCCCGGAAGAAAGAGAAAGTATATGCAGAGTGATTGGAAAATTTGCCCATCTCACTAAACGTAGAATTCAAATTGATAATTTTTTTGCAAGGCGATTTTTAGAATTAGCGTATCAATCTGAAGCAGATCTGCCAAGTGATATTTTAGCAAAGGTTATAGAATTTGAAAAATCAGAAAAGATTAATCCTCCTCAGGAGAAACGCGTAAAGGCAATTAACACTAAAGATTTAATTAAAGATAATAATAAGCTTAATTCTGAAGTAGTTTCTAAGGGCATTATTATAGATGATTTAAAGATTTCCGGAATGATAGATGATTTACAACTCTATAAAAACGATTTGGAGGAATGATAAATATAGTACTAACAAGCTGAGACTACCATTCTAAATCGATAATGATGTAATTCCCTATCTGAAATTTCTATTTTTTCTTGCCTATTCAAAAAAATATTTCAGACTCTTTTCAATAAGTATACTAACGGTTCGCTTGCAGGCGCTCTTAGCCTTGTGTTGCTTTTGAGGTATGGCTAAGGTGCTTAAGCGCTTTTATGTAAAGATTAAAGTTGTTTTATTATATTTTCAATTGTTGGTCCAATATTTAGTGGGATATCCATACTTCGAGCCATATTCCAAATATTAAAGACCACTATTTCTTGATTGTTTAATTTTAATCTTGTTTCTTCATCTACCTCAAGGTTATCCATAATTTTTAAGCCATTTGTCTTCCATACTTTAATTTTCGATTTTGAGTCTACAGATATATCTCCATTTGAATTAAGCATGGTAAAAGGCAAATTCGTAGGACAAATATTCGGAAAAGGATTATTAATTAGTTGAATTGTAGAAGTAATATCATCAAATCCAATTGAGGATAAAATGTGTTCTTTTGAATATTTAGAACCGACATAAAAAAATTACTTTATTATTTTTATTAATATTTGCATGTTGCGTTATTCTTGAATTTATTGCGTTAAGTATAGCTGGAAGAAATACCTTTTCTTTTGCCTCTTCTATTATTGCAAGATCAGTAAATCTGTTAAAATCCAATCCATCAAATTTATCTGAATGCCATGGTACTAAGTCCATAAAAAAAGGATTGAAATCTGATATGTTGGATATAAAAGATAATAATGAATTTATTTGGTTTTAGGCCCTATGAATCTTTTTAAAGTGCCGTCACAAAATTTATAAGTTGAAGATAAATTAAAATAGTTGTTTCTACATAAATTATACTTGTGGTTAAAGGTATTTTGCGATGTTAAATTACCATGCAATTGATCATTACCTGCTGGACCTGGATTTAAAAAAAGTACTACAGCTGATTTTAAAATTTGATCATCAGGGTTTCCATAGTATGGTTCAGGAAAATGCGCGAAGCTTATTGGAGACCTCGGAGGTCTCGGACAGCACGAGGTTAAATGATGATTTAAAATTTGTGGATTTATTGCTGGTGGATTAGGAAGCAATTTTTTTTGAATCAAAAGTGGTGTAATATAAAAATTTCCCGGGCGGAAATTGTTATACCAGTAATCAATTTTTACTTGAATTTCGGTTATCCAATTATTTATGTAGTTTGACGGCATACTATGATTTTAAATTTGCATATAACGATTTGCGTGTAGGCGATGTTGCTTGTATTGTAACTGCGACAAGGCAATATTGCTTACACGCTGTTATGAGTAGTTAGTGACGATCAAAGGCGTTTTTTAAAAGTTCTCCATTGGGTAAATTAGCTGCAGATATGATATTCGCTTTGTGTAATGGTAAAAAGATACCTTCTTTGTATTTTTTGAATCCATTTATTGAGTTAGGTCCACTGATGTCTATGGAAAGTATCTCAGTAAAATCTTTTAAGCTATGTGAACTTTTGTCAGTTTTAAAAATAAATTCACATATATCAAGTTTGTTTCTTTTTTTGAAAACCATAAAATGAGATATTCTATCATTTTTAATCAAAACTTTCATTGGATTGTCTGTATAGTATTCGAAAATTGATCTTGAAGTATTGACTGGTGCGCCTATTGCAATTTTGGGGAATTTAATTATTGGCTTTTTGACATTTTTCAAAACATAACATATGCCTAATTCTAATAATACAATTGGAAGAGCTTTTCCACCTATTTTAAAATCTGGATTATAACACCATTTTTTTCTTAAGTCATCTTTTTTATTTTTGACAGGGATTGGAAGGCACCCCATTATTAAATCAAAGTATGCAACATTATTCTCTTTTAATATTTTTATAACATTATTCTCTTTTAATATTTTTATAACATTATCGTCACTGTAAAAACAGTCATTAATGGACCCAGCATAATTTCCTTTGTTTGATGTTAGAAAATACTTCTCCTTACAATAGCCATTTATTTCATTTGAGAAAGGGGGGGCTTCGTAAATTAAAAGATAATTTACTAATTCAATACTCTTAATATATTTTTTATGTGCTGAATTAATTACTTTCCAAATTTTAAAATAGGAATTATAAAAATGTTCATCAAAATCAAAACTGCTCTCTGCTTCTTTTTTTATTTTTTTAATATTATTTATTTCAGCCTCTAACCCTTCAGAATTTTCCTCGATTTTATTAAGATTATCTATAGCTTTCTTGTAATCCTTGAAGATTGCTGCCTTCAATTTATTTTTAGCAGCATCGGTTAAAGATAAATCATCTCTAAGTGTAAATCTTCCAGAATATAAAAAATTAATTATTGATTTTCTTATTATTTGACATTCAAAACGATCTGAAAAAATTTTATTTAAATCACTATATGAAAAATCATATAGTAACTGTCTCACTTTTTTAATAAGACAATCGTTTGTTCTGTTTTTGTCAAAGTTTTTTAATTCCTCGTATGTCATATTTATTTGATTAATTACTCATAACTTTTTGAGTGCTGGCGATCCCAGCCCTGTTTTAAGCCCGCGGCAATGCAATACTGCTTAAACGATGTTAGTGGCTAATTATCTTAGTGTGTTTATAAATTCATTCATTTCTATTGAGTGATTTATATATAATCTATTTGTATTTTGATTTATGGTATCATAGTTATTAACTATATCTGCTAAAGTGAAATCGTTTGTGATTCCTCCGGATTTTTTATAAATTTTTACTCGGCCAGGATATTTTGGAGTTATTACCATAATATAAATATCGTGAGAAAAAATGTCCAATGGCCAAGCATCAAGAATACCATTTGCAATTTTTTTAATTTTATTAAAGTCAGCCTTGTAAACATAGCAGTTTGAATATATTTGGCCAATCAAATTCCAACCTATTGAAGAAAGACCTTGAGTTTTTTTCCAAGTAGAACCCCTTGCTAGAATTATTGAAGATTTTGTTTGGGTTTTATTTCTATTTATATATCGATAAAGTTCAGAATTAAAAGACGAATTTATAACTTGACAAAAAAAGTGCTCGTATAAGTAGTCAACACAATTAAGCATTGGTAATGATCCAAATTCTTGACCATGATATGGAACTAAATCTCGAATAAATAATCGTTGCGTAAATACTGTTGATCCAATAAATAAATTATTAATCTCATTGTTTTTATTATTTACCCAATTCACCGTTCCACGATTTGGAAATAAATTGCCAACAGACATATTAAAATAATTGATTTCATTTGGCAATGGTGGAGCGAAAATAGCATTATCAAAGTTACTTCCCAGTCCTTTTTGAGCAATAGTCGCTTGACCAGGATTATGAGTTAATAATACAGCACTACAATTATTGTAATCACCATAGTAAGGCTCGGCAAATACATTAAGATCTAATGAATGATTTGGATGCTCGGCAAGATAGGCATTAATAAGGGGTTGTATAAAAGCGGGAGGCACAATAGGAGGTCTGCCTAATAGTTGAGATGTCTGCAGGTTGAGATTACACATGATTTTTTAGTTTTTATTTAATTTGCCACTAACTATGCCATATAAGATAATTAAATTCTTTAACGATTCAAATATAAGTCATAAGTAGCCAATAACCCAATTACAACATATGTTTTTAAACCATCTTCTCATTTCCCAAACAGAAAAACCAAACTCCAACTTATTTGCTGTTTATGAGGCCTAATAAACTGCAAGCCAAACAATAGAGATTCCATACACATTATCAGACATACAATTTGTTCATAAAATTATCCCAAAAGCAACTGACTTTTTTGCAATTTTGGAAACACATTTTAAAGATTCAAAATCATGTCATCTTTTCTATTTCGGAACAGTTCCTTAGATTTTTACAACATTGATGATTATGTGTTTTCGGATCAATCGAAGAAGCAAAGGCTGATGGAAATAGCCAATGAACGCATGGATCATAGCGATTCGATATTGGTTTTAAGTACTGAGGGTAATGGAGGTACGATGCTACTTTGCTCAACACTAAAACGAATGATTGATAATGAATCGGAGTTCATTATTTTTAGTGGTGAAACATACCGTGGTTTAGCAAAAATGCCGGTATCAGAATTTATTAAAAAATGTGAACCTTATCAGTTTATTGTCTTTGATAATATTGAATATGGATGTTCTAAGCCCAATCAATATTTGTGGTTGAGCAAGGTATATAAAGAATTGAAGAATTGTGGGAAGAAAACACTTGCAACGTATACCGTTCTAGATGAAAAAGACTTGCAAGTACCCGATTTTATCCAGGCATGTCGCCATGAACTATTTTATTCCTTAAGCGAACCCGCAATCTATCCCGAAATCGTTAGACGTGCATTTAAAGAAGCAGATTATGAAAATGTATGTGAAGAACTAATTCATTGCTTCGCATCCAATACAACCATCAGTGTTCGTGAATTAGAAGGTTTGTGTATTAGCCACTTTGCAAATGAATATTTATAGAGGGTAGGAATTAGGTATCAATAATTCTCCCAAACTCCATAAATCATCATCATCCTTCTCAATCGGTTTTGGTAAATCCTTGATTAGATTCTTGGTAAAACTATTTAATAATTAACTATCCGCAAACACTTGAAGAGCCAAACGAGGTGAACTGAAAGTTTAGATTAGACGACTATAACAAGAAAAACCGATGCCTCAAACTTCAGAAATACATGGCTTTTCTGGTGCGTGCTGTTAGCGGTTCGTGCTTTTTTGTCCACGCAATTGTGTTGGTTAGAATTGGCAGATAAAGTTATCATTTAGTTGATGAAAATGTTCTTGTAGTCTTGTCGTAGAATAAAACATCAAGGTTTAAGTGAATATTTTTCTTTAGTCGCTGAATAAAATCTTTGATATTATCTGAAAGTGGTGAGTAAGGCAGAACTGCATAAATATTTTTTACTGTTACTCCTTTCTCCCAAGTTGCATAATCAAGCAATTGTCCGATAGCCTCTCTCAAACCTCGTCTTATATCTGTGTCGGTTTTGATTTCATAAATATCAAAGTTGTTTTTACCAAAATTGACTACAACATCTGCTAATTTTCCTCCGAAACTTGTCGTATCACAAGCAATGTTTAATTTACTAACTCCTTTTTCTAAAAGATAATTATATAGAGCTTTTTCTATTTCGTCATGAACTTTGTCAACTTGAGTTATTCCTTCCTTTGTGTGTTTCGTGTATCCGCCAGTTTTACTTTCAGGACTTGACGCAACAAAACCGAAAGTCATTTTCTTTTCAAGTTCGTTTAGTAAGTCGTAAAGGTTGCTATCCATTTTCATTGGCATTGTACGGAAATATTTACTATCAAACCAACTACTATTAATTATTATAGGTGTCGGAAACAATTCTTTTTCCTCAATTTTAAATCGTAAATTAGGAACAAAAGGGTCTTTTTTTAATGCTGAAGAATTTGCACCATTATCTTTTAATTCTTGAATCATTTCCTTTTCATAAGACCGAATTGTTTTTAGAACATTTTTATTTATTTCACCCTGATGCAAACATTCTACTCCATGTAATTTGCCAACATAAAATCTTTCTTTGGAGTTTGGGTTAATCGTGAAAAGATAAACCATGTCAACAGTTTTGATTGATGAATTTAGTTTTCCTATTCCTCTAATGAAACCGTAATGATAGCCGTCAAAAATAAATTTTGGGTTGAACAACCAGTCCTCATGAACAAAACCATGCTTTTGCTCGTAACCTTTATTTGGGTCGTCAATGTATGAAGGATTCCATGCCCTTTCCATTGGTTTAATCCAATAGTTGCTGTTCCAAACTATTTTACAAAGCCTTTCTTCCATTGAATTCTAATTTAAATATTATTCTTATTTATTTAAGTATAATGTTATGAATGTTTTTTTGTTGAGTTATCTGTCTAAAACTATGTATAATCATATCAATAGCACAGTAGGTTAAATTAATCCGAAAAATTGCTTTTTTAATTTCAAGTGATTTCAGAATAATTTGAATTGCAATAACTTATGTATATATTTATTCATCAATTAACTCAAAGCAATTAAGTAAAATTTTATTTGCCTTTTCTGTATCTCCTTCAACATAAGTATTGTTGTTGTATATACGTACACTTTTGATTATGTTTTTCTTGAAAATTTCAATTTGATCTAAACTTAGAATATAATAAGTATGGGTTCCATATCCCTCGCTACCAACAAATCCAGGTGCACCGCAACCTTTGCAGGCCACAACTGATTCATTATTATAAAGAACAAGTGTTTCATCATTTTCAAAAAGAAAAATAATTTGATCATTTTTATTTATAGAGTAAATTTCATTATTCATCATCATTTTTAATTCGAACCATACAGTCTTATTAACTTTATTGATTCTGAAATTTGTGAATAATGAAGACATTCCTCCTTTTCCAATTAGCTTTTCCCAACTTGTCGTCTTTATTTTATCTTTTGTAAATGGATCTTTCTCATCTTTTATAAGCTTTTGAGCATTAGAATGCGAATTTAAAAAAAGTAAAATAATTGCAAAATTCAATATTGTTATTCTCATTACTCTTGTATTTAAGTTTAGTTTGATTTAAATCTATTTATTACGATCAGAATACACCACAATTCCAGTTTCGCTTCCCTATAAAACGGAAATTTTAATTCCTACTTTGTTAGTTTGATATTAACTTATTGCTTCTATTGCGAATGATGGTTTGTTAGAAAAATTTGAAGACTGAGAAGAAATTGTAATGGAAGGGAATCTATGAATAGTAGGTTAAAGATGTATTATATAGTTTTGGGGCAAAAAATTAGCATAAATTAAAAAGCCCGAATAGCACGAACATAATAAGCATTGGTCTTATTGTTATAGTTGGCATACCCAAGGTCGAAGAGAAAGATTAGTGCCAGGCTGCTGATTGCCTCAGTACTACTCCAATATGCAGCTGAAATTGTTTGCAATTCTGTTGCTCCATTAATTGTTGATAGGGCTTTATTGACATTAAAACGGTTATTCCATAGTAGTGCTAATTCATCAATAGAAGGCAAATACCAGTCGTAAAGCTCTTGATTAGTTGAATTTAAGCATAGTGCTGCAGCACTGATTGTATGCCCATTTTGTCCTACAATAGCGTTACAGTTGCTTAAGCCATTCCAACTACTTTGAGCAGTTGCACCAATTAAAGTTCCGGTTATACTACTCCAAATCTTACTTGTACTTAAATCCGTTTGGTCTACTATCAAACCATGTTCAACTTCTTGTGAATCTTTCCATAAATGGAAGACAACACCGCTACCAAATATTTCTCCTATATAGTGGGGTGAATAGTATTGTTTAATCCTTGTTCAAAATCCTTAGATAAATTAAGATTAATGAAGGATGAATAACTGCATATAGAACCATTTAAATCAATTAAACTCAACTCAGCATTTTGCCCTCCTTGAGTTGTATATGCACCTATAGATTAAATTCCTTTAGGGTCTTCACCATATTCATTACTGCCTACTTGACCATCTTGAAATGTCAACCATAATGCATAGAATGGAATTAATTGCCACCAACCATTGTTACCAAGATCGTGACATCGTTTCGCTCCTTGTGCCCATAGAAACCAGAGCATAGGAATATATGCTAAGCCAACGATTGCACCATCTCTATTACTTGCAACTATTGCGTTAATAATTACAGCTACAAATGCATAAATGATAAAACTTACTCCGTATTCAGTTCTTCTGATACGTCCGTCAAATGAAAAGGGATTTGAAAACATGTTTTTGGTTTTTATTGTTAGTGATTATTGAATTTAATTTAGTTGCAAAGTTCTTTGAAAGCGGACTTTAAATTTATATTACCTAACTCGATAGCCTTTATCAAGTCTGGACAACCATCTAGCCCAATTGACAATTTTGCTAATCCTCTATTTCCGAATGCCATTTTTGTATATTCAGTGTTATAATTGTCATATTTTATGGTTTGAGTAAAATCAACAATTGCATCAGAATAATCCTCAATTTGCATTTTTGCAAATCCTCTGTTATTATATGCTTTATAGTAATCAGGTCGAAGTTTGATTGCTTCTGTATAGTCAGCAATTGCACCTCTGAAATTGTTAAGAAATCTCTTGTTAAGTGCTCTATTAAAATATGCTTCTGATTTCATGTACTTATCTTCAACAGGATAATTTTCAATTGCTTTAGTATATAAGACAATAGCATCTTCTCGGTTTCCTGATTCAGATTGCATTATCCCGTCATTGTAATATTTCACAGCTAGATCATGATTTGAAACATAATTACTCATCGTATTAACCATACCTTTGTCTTTAATCGAATAAATGATATCTAAAAACTCTTTTTGGTCATACTTGAATTCATCTTTATACGAATAACAATAGGTTATCAAACTTGCATTTTTGCCGAAATAGAAAGCAAACATACCTACTAAATTACCTTTAATACTAATTCCCATATCAAAGGTGAAAATTAGTATTTTATTTTGTGAATCATAATAGTTTTCGCCAATTTTTATTTCTGCAACAAATTTCCCATTCACTAAATTTTCAATTTCTTTGTCGAATTGTGATTTATTGATGAAATATTCGTGTACTTCTTTTATTTCATCTTCATTGTTTGTTGTAGCACAAATATTCTTGAAAAGTATATAAGGATAGTCCATGTCAACATTCCCTATTTTCTGATAGCAAGCATCAAATTGAATGTCTTTTTTATACTCTAAAAAGTCATTAACTTCTTTCTTTCTTTGATGCAAAACATCTTTTGGTATTTGTTTCCAAGTTTTGTCAAAACTTAATGTAAAGCCCAGAGGACTTTCATAAATAGTTTGTGTATGCGAAATCTTGCTTAAACAAAAAGTCAATATTATTAATTTTACAACCCTCATTTTTCAGTTTCTATAAATATGGTTTTAATATAGATCCAATTTCTATCAAAAATACGCCAATCTCCACGATGATTTATCACAAGGTATAAGAAAAGCTCATCATTCATATCATAGATATTATATGTTCGTTCATCCTTTGCAATCAAATAGTAGGAATATTCTCCAAATTCGTCCTCAATATACGTCCTATTTTTATATTGAATAGGTAGTGATTTTGTTGATTTTGAAGATGTCACGTATCTTTTTTGAGTCTTGTCGGTCTGATAGTTGACTGTGTTGTAATAAAAAGTGTTGTATTTACTGTCAGGATCTATCCAGCCAGGTTTTTCAGTGTATGGATTTGTATTTCCAATTGTAGAAAAGTTATCACGATTTGTAGAGTTTGGTGCTGTCCTGAAATATGGCTGTACATATGTTCCGTCTTTGCGGTAGTAGCCACTTACTTTTACATGGCGGGAATTAGTCTGGGCATAAGAAGAATAGGATATATTAAGAATTAAAAATGCAAGCAGAAGTGTCTTCAAGAACTTAAATGTCTTGTCTTGCCATTTAAGTTCTGACAAAAGCAAATGAGATGCAACTTTATGAGCTTTTGAGTTAGGTTTTCGATCAATTGTTTTTTGAATCATTAGCTTGTCTTTTCAAATAGTCTTTCTTATTTTACTGCACCTTATTTTTAAGCGTAATTGTTAATATTCTCTTATTTTAAAATAAAGCAGGAATTGGATATGCAATAATAAGATAAGAAGAGCGCAAAATGTTCGTTGAATTCAGATGTCAAAATGAAATAATATTGCAAACTAAATGTTGGGGAGTAATTTAATATCCACTGTTTTCATAATTATTTCCTCTGTTATCAAAATAATATTTTTTTCCATCTTTTCCTAAAACTTCATCAATTGAAACCGATACAGTTCCACTCACTCCAATTTTTCCTTCGATATCTGCGTCAATATAACCAACTTTTACATAAACAGTTTGAGTGCCATTCTCAGTGCCAACTATTTTGGGGATAAGTCCAGCATTTTGAAGTACTATAATCCAAATTCCAAGGCCAATAAATATTAGAATTAATTATAATGTAATTTTACTTGATTGTGTTTCCATTGTCTTTTTATTTTTGTCCTAATTCGAAGAATCAATATGATATAATTGGTTGAACGCTTATTTTTTAACACATATGTTAATTAATTTTAATGAAGTGCTTCTTTCTCACAATAAGTCGAGTATGATGTTACAATTGTTAACTGAATGCTAGAGTTTTTAAAGTTCCTTGAGTGAATACATTATTTGTTTCATTTTATCTTTGAGTTCATATTCTTTGCTAGATAAAGTCCATGCGAGAATTTGATAGTATCTTTCTTTTCCTTGAATAAAAGCTAATGAGTAGAAGGCATCTATATTTTCTACTCGACCATTAATAGTTAGCAGTCTTGCAGGCATACCATTAACTAAACTATCGAGAATTGAAGACTTGTGTGAAACTAATATTTTTTGTTCAAACCCTGTCAAAATTATATCAGAATAACCTTTAATATCATTTGAGTAAGATTCAACTAGGTTATTTTCTTCTAATGCTTTTTGCATTTCAGTTCTTGATTCGTCAATAACGATTACATAAAACTCTTTCCATGTATTTTGATATTGCAAGGAAGCATCTTCATTTAATCCACTTGCCTTTGTTAAAAACGATGGTATAGAAACTGAATATTTATTATCAATTGAAATGGTTTGAAATTCATCAACTGATTGGCACGAAGTAAATGACAATAGTGTCATAAGAATGATTATGTTATTCTTCATTATATATTTGTATTTTGATTTTTAAGTTATAGTTTGATATGGTCGGGTTTGTTTAGACAAAGTCTTATATTCAAATATAGTTATTAATTGTTTTGTAATGAGGGGGTTTGTGGGAGACTCATAACTATAGTGTTTTGTTGATTACTAGGCAGCTTGTTTGTATGCCTTGATTGGCGGTACTTTTCCGATTGATGAATGGGTTCTTTTTTCATTGTAGTAGTTAATAAATGTTTGACACTCTGTGAATAACTCATGACCGT
>CAXNGM010000020.1:0-14208 GCA_964201695.1 Bacteroidia bacterium
TCAAACACCAATATCGTAAAATGTACCGTTCCGATAGCTAACGGAACGACCCCGGCTCTGTGTGCAATTATGAAAGTAGCTTCGGGGCTGCTTTTTTTATGATGTGCTGATAATTAGATATGCTGATGAGCCAATAATCTCGATGTGCTGAAATGCTGATGATTTGTTGTAAAGCATGCCTGGGTATCAAACATCAAAATCGCAAGATGTGCCTTCTCGATAGCAATCGGAATAATCTCGGCTTTGAAAATATAAATTAAGATTGATACTATTTAGCTCTGAAAATAGAGTAAACGCCTTTTAAATCAGCTTGACTAAGTCTTCCTGGAACCGATCTATTCTGACCTGCATAACTTAAGGTAATAGCTTGCTTTTGGGATTTGTCTTTCCAGCAAACAAAAATAGCACTATGTTCAACCATTCCGTATGAGTAGTTGATATGATATATCCAGTCTCCAGGTTTCAGATTATTAATGTTAGCGAAAGGCCCACTCTTCTTTGAAGTGAAAATGGTCTCCTTTGTAACCCCCGACTTATTGTAAACAGCATTAACAAACCCCCAACAAGAACCTCGCACAATGGTTTTAGACACATAACTCATTTCATAACCATTTTTTAAAATTGGACCGTATCTAAGGAAACAATCTTTGCAGTTTTTTACTTTTTCAACTGATTCACAGCCACAGAAGTTATCTTCACTTTTGCTTATAGCACTATCTGAATCCATTGAATTACCTTCTACTTTTATAGTATCATTCTTTTGAATACTAATGTTAGTTTGTGAAAATATATCATTGTTTTTAACTATAAATAATAAAACAATGAAAACGATTTTAAAACTCATTCTTTCCATGATAAGAATCTTAATTATTACGAAGTTTAATTTTAATGATTTGAGTTAAATATTCGAAAGTAGTTCTTTTTTTCTTTTAATTCAAATTGTTATTCTAATTTGCCTCAATAAATAATTGGGCATTTAGATGGAAATTTAGTGATATTAAATAAATGAATTAATATTTTCCCGAAAAATAGTCTTTTAAAAAGATTGCTTTCTCAATCACCTTTTTTTGCTCAGGAGTCGCTAATGCAGGTCTTCTGTCGTCACCCATGTATGTAAAGCGTGGAATGTACTGAATAATCTTACCATTGTAAAAGTAACATTCTAAGAAATAGGCTTGTCTAACACCAATTCGATGAATTTGATCGAACATGAAATTGCCAATACCATAAAAGATCATTCTGTTTTTATAAAACTCAAATGTTTGAGGTTGATGGGCTTGGGAGCCAATAATAACGTCTGCGCCATTATCGATTAGTGATTTTGAGATTTTCTTTTGTGTGGAGGAGGGTAAATAAGAGTCGCTCTCACCAAATTGAACACAAGCGATTATGAAATCAACTTTGTATTTAGTTTTTAAATCAGATATTAGATTTTTAGATTTTAGAGCATCATAGCGATTTGCTCCCATTGTTTTATCGGCACATTCAGCACATGGGCAAAATTCATTAAATCCTATCCAAGCAATTTTCTTTTTATCTTTTAAAGTAATAATTAAAGGCTCTTCTGCTTCTGAAGGCGATAAACCTCCTCCAAAAGTTTTCATTCTATGTTCCTTGTACCAATTAAAAGTTGTTTCATAAGCTTGCAATCCAACGTCTAAATTATGATTTCCAGTTAACTCAACTATTTCAACACCAAGTAATTCTAAAATTTTGAAATGCTCTTTACAAGTTGCGAATTTCATTTTCATAGAAGCGTAATCGCAGTTTGTTTGCATACTTACTTCATTGCTAATATGTAAAATATCTGGATTCCCAATTGCAGGTTTGATTAGCTCTATATATTTTTCGCAGCCAATTGAATTAATAACTGAGCCAGTTCTTCTTGTAAGTGCAGTAACTCCAGTATGCGTGTAACTTGTAATAGTATTATCCCATTCATGATGTGAACTATCGGGTATCCATAACTGGTAAGTTGATATATTTTTGAAAAATTCCTTTTTATTTAATGATGTGCACAGTAAATTCGGAATTACTGAATCAATCGAAGTAACAATGTATAATGAAGTATCAATTGAGTTGAAAGCACTCAGAGTTGAGACCTTCAATGAAACTTGAATGTTGAGTTCTTTTTTTACCCTATCGGCAATATCAGATGTACAAAGAATTTTTCCCAAGCTTAAACCTTCACGAAGTTCTTCGGTGGAAATGTCTTCGTTTTTGTTAAAATAAGATCTCATAATCAAAACAGGAATACTATCATTTAAAACCCTAATCGATTTGTTTGATTCAATATAAGCTTTGCTATCAGATGGTTTACATGTGAAAAGTGTTATGGTTAAAATAACCAACAAAAGTGCTATTCTTTGCATTATTAATTTAATTAAATTAAAATATTATTGGCATTGTTGAATAAAATAAATGTTAGGTTAAATGGCAGACATTTAATTAAAAAAAAGATATTTTATTTAAATGAAATGCCTAAATATTTAGTAGTTCTAAATTTTTTATATCATCTTTTTTTTAAGATTCAAGTTTACAAAGATTGTACTTAAATTTTGTAAATCAAAAGCGATCAAAAAAATCAAATTTTCATTTGTCTCTTAACTTCAAATTGGATTGGGTTTTGTAGGATTTATTTTATACTTTTGCAAATTCTCATCATAATATTATACAGATTAGAATCAAACACAAAATATAATGCTTTTATTCTTACGAAAGGTTACCAAATTTCTTCTTGTTACATTAGGGTTTCACTTAATTACTCTCTCTTCTTTTGGACAAGTTCAATCTTCACAAAAAACACTTGTTAATCAATGGTTTCCATTATTAAATGATAAACCCAATGGCATTCTTATTGAAGCAAAAATCAATCAACTACGCGATTCTTGTGGTGATGGAATGGTGAACACTCATAATTTGGAATATAGAATAACCCCCACAAACAAAATTTCATATCCTTATTTGGTTTGGAAAATGGATTATGCTGATTGTGATGGATATAAACTCACTCAATCTTATACATTAGAATTAGATAGAAACTGGTATGAATTTGGCGGAGATTTTTCATGTACTGAGTGCGTATTTGCTGCAGATGATATTTTGAAAATTGGCTACGGTGCTTATTATTCGAATCAAGTTGTTAATAATAGTGAGCGAATAATCATACTAAAATCATCTGCTGCTCAGAACATAGTAGCAAAAACATCTATTGTATACGGAGAAAGTACTACTTTAGAATTAAATGGAGGTGAATTAGCTGATAATTCTGTTTGGATGTGGTATGAGCAAGGTTGCGGTGCAAATTATTCAATAGGTGTCGGGGAACGTATTACTGTAAGGCCCAATTCAAACACACGTTATTTTGTAAGGGCTGAAGGAATTAATGATACTACAGATTGTACGTTTATTGATATTTCAGTCGATGCTAAAAGTAAGCCAGCCTCCTCCATTAAAATTAGCAACCATTTCGTATGTGCAGGATCTAATGTGAATTTATCTGTTGAAGGTGGAGTTTTAGGTAAAAATGCAGAGTGGATTTGGACTCAGGATGATTGTAATGGTAAGCAGATTGGAAAAGGTAGTAATATTTCAGTAAGTGTTTCAGCAAATACAACATATTTTGTTAAAGCTGTTGGTGAAGATAATACAACTGAATGTTTGCAGCAATCTGTAAAAGTGACCTTTCCAATCGAAGAACCGAAGAATCTAACATCTGATCAAGATATAGTGTGTGAAGGAGAGAAGGTTACTTTTAGATTGGATCAGTCAAACTCTGTTATTGATGGAGTTTGGAAATGGATGTCTGGCGATTGTTCTGTTTTAGGAAAGTCCTTAGGTGAAGGTTTAACTTATGAGTTAAAAGCTACTAAAACAATCAAAATATCTGTTTATGGGGAGAATTTGTGTGGCAAATCTAAGTGTGTTACCAAGGAATTAACTGTAAAAGAGTTATCTAAAGAGCCCCATATAATTAGTGTTTCCTCATCTGATATCTATAGAAAAAGAAAGTATTCCTACACTGCATTAGGAGGATATTTGGGAGAAGGCGCTAAATATGTTTGGTATAAAAATTCTTTAATAAATAAACCATTTGCAGAGGGGAAAACTATTGAAGTAAAAACCAAAAAAGAAACTAAATACATCATACGGGTTGAAGGTGAGTGTAATCAAACCAAAGAGGTATCTAAGACAATTATACCTTTGAAGGTTCATAAATTTGAAAAACGTTTCGACACAGATAGACCCAAATTTTTATCTTTGGGATTTGGATTGGGTGGATTTACATCAACAAGTGAATCCGTGGTTGTAGGTCAATCAATTTATCTTGATGGAGATTCGCTCGATAGACTTACAATTGACAAAAAAGGCGGAAATGTATTCATTTCATTTTTTCCGGTATTTACGAAGATATTTAGTTTGGGCATTATTCCTGAAATTTCTTATGCCTCTGTTAATGCTTACGAGGATTCGGAGGCCAAGGGTAATATTGAATTTAAAAAGACATTCTACGAATATAGTTATAAAGTTAAAACAGAAGCAGCATTTGGGTTTAATCAATTTAAGGCCTTTGGTTCTTTCACTTTGGGGCATCAGCAAATAGGTGGTTTGTCAATCAATAAATCATTTAGTGAGTCTGCAAGTGGAATAAGATCCTATTTACAACAACCAGATATTTTGCAATTTTCGGATATGCAATTGGGTATTAGATTAGGTAAATATGAAAGAAATAAATTCATTGAAAATGCTAAAAGCAAAGATCCACTTAAAGCAAAAAAACCTATTGTATTATATGACCTTTATATTGTTCAACGTAGGTTTTCTGTATATGATAACAATACAGATTTAAATTTCAAAATTCAAGAACCTTTAAATTCAGTTTTTGGATATGGTCTATCAATTTGGAATCAAAATAAATTCAGGTTAAATTTTGAGATTCTTGTCTTACCCGAGTCAAAAGATCAATTTATTTCGCATCGTGATAGGGTATCAGTTAATCTTGGATTTTCCTTTTGTTTAGGAAGATATTATTAATAGTTATACTCTCTCCCATTAGATTTTCATCACCAATGAGAAAAATAAAAATTATACTATTAATTAGTACCTCCATTGTATTCATCTGTTCCATTTTATTTTTTGCATTCAATACAAATGAAACTGAATTAATAGAATCTGATAATGGTTGTAGTTTTTCTAACATAGATTTACATTCAGGAAAACAATCAGTTAATCCTAATGTTTTTATTTTGCCCCATGATGAATTTGAAGCAAATTTTCCTTTGGAAATTTATATTGAATCTCAAAATTGGAAATCTACCAAATCCTTGATTGAAGATTTGAAATTCATAGATTCATTAGGAATACCAGACTATGTAACTGATATTGTTATATCTGAAGCACTTACTACACATTTAAAAAAACGTTGGAATACTCTTAATTTAGATTCTCTTCATGCAATTGTAACTTGGGCTACACCTTTTTTTTATTATGGGCAATCTGGGCAAGAACATGCAATTTTATTTCAAACTATTGGAGATTATTGGCTAGGAAATGTATCAGAAAAGCTTCAGGATATTGTTGCTAAAGATGATTATGCATACATAAATTGCCGCTACAAATATTTAAGAATGAGAACCTGCCATCTTGTGGGTTCATGCGGTGATAAATTACCCGACTCTGTTAAATTAATTAATAATTTTGGGGAATCTCGATGGGGCTATTTATGGGAGCGCCTATGGACACACACATCAATAATACAAAAATTGGGTATTTTAATGTTGTTCATATTAAATTTTTATCTACTTTTCTTTTTTCTTAAATCAAAATTCAAAAAAAATAATCGATGAAAAAAATTGTTATCCCCTCTCTAATTTTATTATCAATTTTATTTTCCGCGTTCACATTATTTAATACATATGATCCTGCTTATGTAAAGACGACCAAAATTAAAAATAATAATGTCTGGTATACAATGATTGACATGAATCGAGATGGCAGTGGGAAGAGAATTAAGATTAAATATTTTTCATCAAGAGATGTTAAAACAGGTGAATCTGTTTCAAAAAGATTTAATGATTGGCGCCAGGGTAGAAATATTATTTGTTATTCTAGCGGTGCTTACATGATACAAAATGGCAGCTATTACACTCCTGAAGGTTTTAATGTTGATAACGGTGCATTAGTGAATGGAGTTCTAGAGACTAATCGATTCGACGGTTTAGTTATAGTATATGCTACAGGTGGAATGGTAGCAACGAACCTTAAAGATGGAGATTTAACTTTAGGAGACTTCCCCAACCGTAAATTTGATTTGAGAAACAGACCGATTGACAAGACCACATTTCAAAATTGGTGTGAAAAAAACGGGGCAACTGTTTTTCAAACACATCTTTTAACCTATAAAGATGAGATTAAAATGGGTGGGAATTCCAGCCAGCAGGTAGCCAAAAGAAGATTCCTAGCTGTTGGAAAAGTAAATGGAGAGGTCCATCATACTATAGTGCAATTTGATTTAAATGTAACCTTGTTCGAAGCTACAAAAATGGTAAATGATTTCCTTAAGAGTAATAAAAACATGGAAATAATTTATATGATTAATCTTGATACAGGTATGCAAGATGTTTTTGGTCATTATACTCCTCAGGGCACTGCAGATCCTCGTATTGTTGGTGGTACTCAATTAGATAATGCTGCTAATTTATTAGTATATTATTATGAATGATAAATTTAAACGTAAATGGTAAGTTAAATATAAATACATGATGATTAAATCTAAATTCTTATTTTTATTTAATTTAACTTTCATTGCATTTTTATTTAGTGAAATTTCTTTTGCTCAAAATGAGTTGATTGATATTTCTTTTGGACGTTATATTGCTGATTCTAGTAAATATCAAAGCAAGATTAATGTTTTTGGTTCACCTCAGATTTATACTGATCGATTTGGGAATCCTTGTGGAGCCAGTTACTTTAACGGTATAACTGATTATTTGAAAATCCCAAATTCAAATTTATTCAATCAGATTAACCGCAGTTTTTCTGTTTCATGTTGGGTTAAAATTCCCCCGAATGCATTAAATTGGATGACTTTAATCTGTAAAGGAGACAATCCTGTTGAAAGTATTAATAATCCTCATTTTAGAGTTCAATCTTTTCAATCAAATTTACAAAGTGCCGTTTCTATTAATACCGAATTTACTGAGTATGATTTATTTTATTTGAATAATTTATATCCAATAAATCAATGGTTTATGTATACCCTGATTTATGATGGTTTTGATGTTAATGTGTATATAAATAACAGATTAGTTTGGAATTACAAATATTCAGGTAATTTAAACATTAACAATTCTGATGTTTATATTTGTCGTGATATACCAGGCTCAGATGAATATTTTATTGGTGCAATAGATGATTTTAAATTGTTCGATTATCCAATAAATTTAAGTAAATTAAATAAACTTTATACCGAAAATCCAAAACTAACTAAACGGAAAAATAATTTATTTAATTGTGATACAATAATTAAATACAATAATGATAAGGGATTTTGTGGAGCACGTTTAAATTTTATAACGCCTAATGTACATGATAATTGTTATAGTGCTATTGTTAAACAGATAGCTGGGCCGTTTAGCGGATCTTTTTTTCCAGTAGGTCAGACAAGAGTTGTTTTCAAAGCGGAAATACCAAACTTAAATCCCCAATTTTGTAACAACATGATTCAGGTCTATGACATAGAGTCGCCTGAAATTAAATGCCCTTTAGATACACAATTAATTATCAAGAATGGCATTAACACTAAAATTGATTATTATTTTAAATTGCCTTATGCTAAAGATAACTGCAAACTTGAAAAAATATATGAATTGAACAATAAAAAAAGTGGCATTTCTTTGAGTTCTGGTTCTCATAAATTTGAATTTGAAGCTATTGATAATAGTGGAAATAAAAGTTATTGTTCTTACAATGTAATTGTTAAAAATGACACTCTGTCTTCTATTCAAAATTCAACAATCAAAAAATCAAATATTAAAAATAAATCTCAAAACATTGCTGATAATTGCCCTAACGATATTTACTTAATAAACGATGATAATAAATGTGGTGCCATTTTTAATTTCTCAAGTGATTATGATATAATTTCTGGTTTAAATTCAAGTAAATTACTTCCTGTCGGGATTACATCAGTTAAAGCATTAAATCACAACACAAATGATACTTGTGTTTTTAATGTTAATGTTGAAGATAGAGAAGCACCAAAATTTGATAATGTTACTGATACAATTCTTATTACAAATGATTCACTTGGTTTTAATGGAATCTTACCTTTGATTTCTGTAAAGGATAATTGTAAATTGAAAAGTATTAATAGAATTGTAAAAGATTCGACTTTATCTTTTATTCCAATTGGTTCATCAAAAATTGAATATGAAGCTATCGATATTTATGGTAATAAAACAATTATTTCTAGAAATGTTTTGGTGAAGCATAATGACAATTTAAAATCTCCTTCTAAAAACAAGCATCTAAATAAAAAGCTTAAATCAGATTCTCTTAAAATTGAACGAATGTTGGATGTGGATTTAACTAAATTAGTTATTCTTATGCATGACAGTGGTCAAGAAGACAATGATACGATTTCTGTATTTTTTAACAATGTTGAAATTGTTAACAGAGAATGTATTAAACACTTGTCCAATAGACCTTTGATGAGACTTATTGAATTGAATGGAGGTGGTGCAGATACTATTTATTTTAAAGCATGGAATAATGGTTTAATACAGCCAAATACATTGCAAGTTGATGTTCATGATCCGGACACTTTCCCAAGCAACTCTAAACGCTGGTCCAAGGCAAAGCCATTAAAATCACGACCGATAGCTTCAAGACCTGGAATTACAACTGCTTTGCCAGTTCAATTTAAAAAAAGTAAATGAAAAAATATTTATTCATAATATTGTTTTTTTATGTTTCGGGTTATACTTTATTTTCATTAACTAATGATGAAAATCATTTTTTGAAAAGTGAAATCAATCTTCGTAAACTATTTTTAACAAATAAATTCAAGAGTATTTTGAATGATAGTTTGTTATCTGATTTAAGTGAAAATAATAAAAATCACACAAAAGATTTATCATTCACAAAAGAAAATTCAATAATTACATTTTATAATAGTAATTTAAATGATAAATCATATAATTTTCTTAATCAATCTAATGAAATAAATCCATCCAATACTATTGGTTATTTTGAAATTTTATTTAAAAATAATCGTTACGGTGTTTTTGTCGCTTCGAGAGATTCTCATAGTATTCAAACTCATTTGCACAATGTTAATGGAAATCAGTTTTATGGTTTTGCCGAGGTTAAAGATTATCTAATTAAAAAAAAATCAAAAGTATTAATGCTTACAAATGGAGGAATGTACAAGCCAAATTTTAAGCCGGTAGGTTATTTTCGCGAATTAGGAGGTTCAAATATTTTATATCCACTTGATATTAAGAAACCTAATTTAAACGACAATTTTCATTTGTACCCAAATGGTGTTTTTTATATTGATTTGAACGGTAACTCTAAAGTTATTGAAACGGATAAATTTAATAACGATAAACAAGCTAAACAAGCTAAATTAGCAACACAATCAGGTCCGATGCTTGTTTTTAATGGTAAAATTCATCCTAAATTTACAAAAGGATCTACAAATAGGAAAATCAGAAGTGGTGTAGGTGTTTCTAACCAAGGGAATACTGTTTTTGTAATTTCTAAAGGGGAAGTTTCATTCTATGATTTTGCAGATTTATTCTTAAGTCGCTTTTCTTGCTTGAATGCTTTGTATTTAGATGGTCAAATTTCTCAAATGCAAGTTGAGGGTAAAGGTTTACTTCCACCTAAACGCAGACAATTTGGTCCAATGATATCAGTTGTGAAAAAATGATATCATAATAGTACCTTAATTTCTATTCAAACGTTTTCCTTCCTGACCTCCAAACATTATTGAATAAGAGTTTTAAGTTTTATTGGCCTATCATAACAAGCAACCCCAAAGTGCTTCTTTTTGCTTTGGAACCAGTTTAATTAATTTCTAACTGCAAGTATATTGCAGTCAAGTTTATATAGTTCAATAATTGCATTTTTAATCTTGTTTGAGCGATGTTATTACTCTACATTTGCAGGCCTTAAATAGAACTTATGTTTAGGGTTAATTGACCCGGCAATGAAGCAAATTATCAGAATATCCTTCTTTCTATTTTGTCTTTTTTCTGTAACGAAAAGCTGGGGGCAGTTGCCATCTCTAAGTTTTGGTTACAATGGAAATGCAAGTGGATGCGCCCCTCATACTGTCGTTTTTAGTATTGGTAGTGTTTCTAGCAATTCAGCCAATACAACATATCAGTTAAATTTTGGAGATGGAAGTCCGGTTTTAAATTTCACTCAGTCGACAATACCATCGTCTGTTTCACATACTTTCACTTCTATCTCTTGCGGTCAAACATTTTCTGGACAGCAAAATTGTTTTGGCGCAACTTTAACAGCAACTAATACATCCGGACCAACAATTGGATCTGTAACACCAATTCGGATTTCCAAGAAGCCGAATGCTTCATTTACTCTATCTCCATCACCCATTTGTGCTGGAAGTTCTATAACATTTACGAATATTTCAGACCCCGGTGTTACTTATTCAGGCGCAACTTGCAATACTAATCCTCCATATTATTGGGCTGTAACAGGCCCTTCGGCAGGAACTCTTGTTTCAGGGACAGTAGGTAATAATAATGGTTTTCCAAATAACATTGCGGCTTGGACTCCAGGGAGTTCTCCGCTAACCATGCAATTCAATACACCAGGAAGTTACCAAATGAAACTATCCATTGGTAATTCTTGCGGGATTGATGACACAACATTGAATTTTACAGTTGTCGATAGTTCTCCTTCATTGAGTTTGGGCAGTCCTGGAAACACACAACAATGCGCTCCTGCCAATTTCGATTTCACATTATCTAATTTTGAATTTAATTCAGCTGAGACAATTTATACTGTAGCTTATGATGATGGGTCAGAAAATCAGGTATTTAGCCATCCTCCACCATCAATTGTTTCTCACACATTTACAGTAAGTTCATGTGGACAAACAAGTTCTGTCTTTAATTATCCCGATGCTTTTTCAGTTAAAATAACTGCCCTAAATTCCTGCTCACAAAGTTCTGCGGTAATTGAGCCCCTCCGAATTTCCACTCCCTCAATAGCCAATTTCACAGGACTTCCAACGTCCGTTTGTACTAACTATCCAGTATCCATAAATAATTCTTCCGATCTAGGTACGAATGTAAATTCATCTGGTTGTAATACCAACCACGGAATGGTATGGAGCATCAGTCCGGCAACTGGTTGGTCTTTGACATCAGGTACTTTGGGTAGCACAAACGGTCAACCTACCAATTACATGAATTGGACAAGCGGCTCGAATCAGCTTTCGCTCGCATTTTCTACTCCCGGTAATTATACCATTTCGCAACGCATCCGTAATGCTTGTGGGGAAGATGTGGAAACAAATTCAATTTTAATAACGTCGAATAGTAATATTGTTGATGCCGGAGTCGATCAATCACTTTGCATCGGATCGTCCCCAGTACTTTTAAACGGAATTCCTTCTGGTGGAATTTGGAGTGGTAGTCCTTTAGTGAATTCGGAAGGTGTTTTTAGTCCAAATACAGTGGGTTCGTATTCGCTTGTCTATTCAATTGGAGTTGGTTCCTGTTTGGTTTCTGATGAACAAAACATCCAAGTGATTGCAATTCCTAACGTTGCTTTTGCTTTGGAAGATACCTTGTTTTGTACCTCCGATGCTGTCATCACATTAACTTCGGGAACACCACCAGGTGGAGTCTATTTTGGATCAGGTGTTAATGGAAATCAATTCGATCCATCTTTAACATTTGTCGGTGAATCAACCATTGGATATAGCTATACTGATTTTAATGGCTGCTCCAATTTGGTTAATGAGAATATTGCCGTTGAGATATGCGCATTTATTGCAAATTCTGATAAGAGCAAATCATTTCATTTGTATCCAAATCCATCTTCGGGGATAGTGAATATTCAATTGCAGGAAGGGTGCTCATTTGCAGAGATGTCATTGTTTTCATTAGATGGACAATTGATTATCCAGAAGCAACTAAACGCTTCAAGCCAAAGCTTCGATTTTTCTGTTTTGTCCTCAGGAGTTTATTTCATTCGATTGCAGAATAAAGAAGAAATAATTTCACTGCCTTGGTATAAATTCAATTGAAAACAGTTCTATTTAAGAAACAATTCAAAATCAGAATCGCAAAACACCCATGAAACAAATTCGCAGTCTTTCTTTTTTCGTCTTGTTTCTGTTTAGTGCACTCTATAGTTTGGGGCAATTGCCTGCAATTACACTTGGTGTAGCAGGTAATGCAAGTGGTTGTGCTCCACATACTGTTGTTTTTAATTTAAGTAGTTTCTCTGGAAATGCCTCAAACACAACCTATGCTTTTGATTTTGGAGATGGAACTCCAATTGTAAATTATACTCAGTCCTCAATACCTGCTTCAGTTTCACACACATATACAACTATTTCTTGCGGTTTAACATTTGGAGCTCAACAAAATTGTTATGGAGCTACATTGACTGCGACTAATACCGCTGGTTCAACCGCAGGTACGGTTCAACCAATTAGGATTTCAAAAAAACCAAATGCTTCATTTACGCTATCTCCAACACCCATTTGTGCTGGAAGTTCCATAACATTTACGAATATTTCAGACCCTGGTGTTACATATTCAGGTACAACATGCAATACTAATCCTCCATATTATTGGGCTGTTACAGGCCCATCTGCAGGAACAGTAGTATCTGGAATCCTAGGTTCAAATAATACATTTCCCGCGAACATTAACGCTTGGACTCCTGGTAGTTCTCCGCTAACCATGCAATTCACAACACCAGGTAGTTACCAAATGAAACTATCAATTGGTAATTCTTGCGGAATAGATGATACTACTTTGAATTTTTGTGTTGTAGCTTGGCCCCAACCTCAATTTACGGTCAATCCAGCAACGGGTTGTTATCCGCCTGCATTGAATGTTACTGCAACAAATTCTACAGCACTTCCTGTTCCTGCCAATACCTGTTTTCCAACAACGTATGCGTACAATTGGTCTGTAACTCCTGCAGCAACCTGGGCTTTTAATCCTCCCAATACTGCAACATCTCAAAATTCAGGTTTTACATTTTCTGCACCAGGAACATATACCGTTTCATTATCAGCTACAGTTAATAATTTAACAGGGTGTTCGGCAATTACAACTCAAACAGTTACCGTAAATCAAGCGCCAGTGGTTAATGCCGGCAACGACCAGAGTATATGTGCTGGTTCGGCTGCCATACAGTTAAGTGGCTCGCCATCTGGCGGAACATGGAGTAGTCCTACTGCAGTTGTGAGTAGTTCGGGTTTGTATACCCCACCTTCAACGGTAGCATCTGCAACAACGGTAACTTTTACCTACACCTTATCTGCAGGATCTTGCCCTCTTCAAACCGATGAGGTTGTTATTACAGTAAATCCAAATCCAACAGTTACAATTGCTCCGCTAACACCAGCCATTTGCAATGGTAATTCGGTAAGTTTAACCGCCGATATTTTTACGATTCCATTAAGCACATTTGCTTGGTCTCCTTCAACTGGATTATCAGCTATTACGGGTGCAACGGTTACCGCAAATCCGACTGCAACAACTACATACACTGTCACGGGAACAGCTCCCACGACAGGTTGTAGCAATACAGCAACTGTAACCGTTACCGTAAATCCAAATCCCACAGTGACGGTTATGCCTGCAACAGCAGCATTTTGTGTTGGCGGTTCCACTTCGCTAACAGCATCGGGTGCAGGAGGTTCGGGCTCATTTACTTATGCATGGTCACCCGCATTGGGCTTGAATACAACTACCGGGGCAACAGTTACAGCTAATCCAACAAGCACTACAACATACACAGTTACTGTAACTGATTCCAGAGGATGTACTGGAACAAACACGGTTACAGTTACGGTTACACCCTTACCTGTAATGGGGCCCAATCCTCTCACGCTAGCGGTTTGTAATACTCCAACTCCATTCGCCTTACCAGTCTTTATTCCAGCTGGAGGTACCTGGAGTGGCACTGGTATAACTTCACCCG
>CAXNGM010000021.1:0-14194 GCA_964201695.1 Bacteroidia bacterium
TCCATTGGAACGTTGAAGATTAATGACGGGGTATTTAATTGTGCAAATGGAACTGTTACAATAAATGGATCCATCATTCAAAACGGTGGACAACTCGATGGGAACGCGAATGGAGGAACGTTAACGGTTTCGCAAAACTTCACACAAGTGGGTGGTATTTTTAATGGGCAGTCGGGTATTTTAAACATAGCTGGGATTTTAAATTTAGCTAGCACTTTTAATCGAGGAACTGGAACAATTCAATTTAATGGTGTTGGTCCACAAACTATCCCTGCATTGTACTATAACAAATTGAGCATTGCTGGAACTGGCAGATTAATTACGCTTGCACCAAGTGAAATTAAAATTGGAGCATCCAATGCGGGTTTTGCTCCTAATACAAGTAATATTTACACAACTACTAACAATACCATTAATTATTGCGCAAGTGGAAATCAAGATGTAACTGGATTTGCCTATAACAACCTCTCTATAACACGCTCTGGAACCAAATCGCTTTCAGCTAATGCTTCTGTAAAAAACACATTGCTTGTTTCAAACTCAGCAATTTTTGATGCCGATGGTGTTAGTAACAACCGCATTTTTACCATGTTAAGCAACCAATCACAAACGGCGCGAATCGATCAAATTCCCTCATCCGCTTCTATTGTTGGCAACATGACGGTTCAGCGGTGGACGCGTGGCGGTATTCGATCCAATCGATTTATTGCTTCTCCAGTCGACACTATTGGAGGAATCAAATTCAAACAAGTTAAAGATAACATATTACTGTTTGGGCCAGGTAATTCAGCGAGTGGCTGGGACAATCCAACAACCTATACAACCAATGTTTGGGTGTACAATGAAACGGCAAGTAATGGAACAGAATGGAGTTCACCGGCAAGTACAAATGAGGTGCTTCCAAAAGGCAGCGGGTTTCTGTTGTACTATTTAGGAATCCGTGGCCAAAGCACCATTGTACTTCCTAGCGCCGGAACAATAGATTTTAAAGGAGTTCCTAACCAAGGAGATGTCCAATTACCTGTAACTTGCACAGGTGGTTGTCTTCCTGTTGACAATGGAAATGGTTGGAGTTTGGTAGCGAATCCGTATCAATCGCCTATCGACTGGAATTCTGCAGAATGGACAAAGAATGGCATTTCAAGTACAATCTATATTTGGAATCCAAGCATCAACCAATATGCATCGTATAATAGTGCAAATCCAGGTGCTGCAACTAATGGAGGTTCACGTTATATTGGACCTGGACAATCGTTTTTCATAAAATCTACAGCAAACAACCCATTATTGACTGCACATGAAACGATTAAAACATCCACATTTCCCGACTCCTTGTTTTTCAGAATGTCGGCACCACAAGAGCAACTTCGATTGATGGTAAAAATGCAGGGAAGCGATATTCAAGATGAGGCCATCATCGAATTTCATGACCAAGCAAGTGAAGCATTCAATCCAACATTCGATACATACAAACCTGAATTACCAGGTATGGATTTGAATTTTTCACTTCTCAATGAACTGGGTGATGCACTTTCTGTTCATGCATTTGCCAAACCAGATTTAACATATGAGGATAAAATTATCCCAGTAAAAATCAAAGCAGTAGCAGGTACGTATGACATTACCGCCGAACAACTGGAATCCTTTGGGAATGATGTTCAATTCTTTATTGAAGACCGTTACAACAAAAACATTACGAAGTTAGAAGAAGGAAAATCATTTGTTTTCGATGTGAACTCCAATCCCGAAACATCGCAATTGGGAAGATTGAATATCATCATTCGTCAAGGCAAATCGAATGCATCAATTTCCACGAACAATTCCATTCGAGTTTTCCCGAATCCGAGCAATGGCGATAATATTCAAGTAATGCTGCCAAAATCAGAAAAAGGTTCCATAGAAATTTTCAATATGCTTGGTGCTAAAGTAGTTTCTCAGAATTATGAAACTAACCAAAATACCATCCAACTAGAAAATATGAATCAATTTCCAGCAGGAGTTTATACTGTTATTTGGAATACTACCAATGGAAAATATAGTGACCGATTAACCATAAAATAAATAAAACACATTCATTCGAACGTGCATTTGCAGATTCATCTGTGGATGCACGTTTTTTTTGTCTGAATAAGATTGATTTTATTAAGGATTAAGAAATAAACCAACTTATTAATCGCTTAAAATCAATACTTTTTGAGTTTTACTCTTGCATTTGTAAATAAAAATAGAATCTTTGCGGTTAAATTAAATACATATTAAAATGGGACTATTATCAGAATTTAAAACATTTGCCATGCGCGGCAATGTGATTGATTTAGCCGTTGGGGTTGTAATTGGTGGTGCTTTTGGTGGCATTGTAAACTCTTTTGTTGGCGATGTTGTTATGCCAATTATTGGAATCCTCACTGGTGGAGTTGATTTTACAGGACTAAGCTACACTGTTGGAGATGCAGCAATCGCATACGGGAAATTCATACAAGCCATTTTCTCATTCACAATTATCGCATTTGTGTTGTTCCTAGTAATCAAGGGAATGAATGCGACAAAGAAAAAAACTGAAGAGGCTCCTGCTGCTCCTGCAGCTCCAAGTTCAGAAGAAATTCTACTTGCCGAAATTCGCGACTTACTTAAAAATAGATAATAATGAAGATTAAATTTACTCTCATTTCGCTTCTTTTAATTATTGCATTTAAAGCAGATGGCCAAATTGCTATTGTTGAAGACACAACGGTAAATGGTTGGAAAAAAGGCGGATTTTTAGCACTCAATTTCAATCAGGTTTCTTTAACCAATTGGGCAGCGGGTGGCGAAAGTGCTCTTTCTGCGACAGCACTTGGAAATGCCTTCGTTAAATACCGCAAAAACGATTTATACTTTGAATCTGTGTTGGATGCTGGTTTTGGATTCATTACCACAAAGACGGAATCTCTGAGAAAAAATGAGGATAAAATTGAGCTAAACGCCAAATTCGGGAAGAAAGCAAAAGGTAAATTTTATTATGCCGGAATGCTCAATTTCAGAACACAAATGGCTCCAGGTTATAATTTCCCCAACGACTCAACCGTAATCTCTCGCTTTTTGGCTCCCGGATTCTTATCGCTTGCATTGGGATTGGATTACAAACCCAATGATTGGTTTTCGATGTTCATCTCGCCAGCAACGGGCCGATCTACTTTTGTATTGGATACAGCCCTCTCAAATCTAGGTCAATTCGGTGTTACGCCGGGTAATAATGTCCGTTTCGAGTTTGGTGCTTATTTGAGGGCGCGTCTTCAAAAAGATCTGATTAAAAACGTTTCAGTTGTTTCCAATCTCCAACTTTTTAACAACTACTCTGATCCCATAAAACCTCAGCGTGCAAATATTGATGTTAATTGGGAAAATCTCATTCTCATTAAAGCCAACAAGTGGCTTACAACAAGTATTTTCACAAATCTCATCTACGATCATGATGTGCAAATACCTGTAGAAAGGGAAGTAGATGGAGTAAAAGTCATTGGTAATGGTCCGCGTATGCAGTTTAAAGAGGTTCTGGGAATTGGGCTTTCTGTCAAATTCTAAAACGATTTTCAGTTCAAAGTGAATAAATATTCATAAGTCGAACAAGCCAAAGATTTAATAAGTTTTAAATTGCTGCCTTAAATCTTCATCCCAATTTGGCAACAAGAATATGAGTGATATTATTAAACATGAGTGCGGAATTGTACTCATTCGGCTTCTTAAACCACTCGATTATTATCGCCAAAAATACGGCTCGGCACGGTATGCATTAAACAAACTCCATTTACTGATGGAGAAACAGCACAACCGTGGACAAGACGGCGCTGGAATTGCCTGTATCAAATTCGATATTGAACCCGGCGAACGATACATTGGCCGATTTCGATCAAATGCAACGCATGCACTTCGTGAGATTGTTGAGAAAGTGAATGGCTATTTTGAAGAAATTCAGATTAAGAATCCCGACAAGATAAACGATTCAGATTACCTCAAAGAAAATGTTCCATTTATTGGAGAACTCCTTATGGGACATCTTCGGTATGGTACATTTGGCAAGAACAGCATCGAAAGTTGTCACCCCTTTTTAAGACAAAACAATTGGAAAAGCAAAAACCTTGTTGTTGCTGGCAATTTCAATTTAACCAATGTTGACGAACAATTTCAGCAGTTATTGGAGCTTGGGCAACATCCAAAAGAGATGGCCGATACGGTTACCATACTTGAAAAAATTGGGCATTTTACCGATGTTGAAAATGAACGATTATTTCGCGAATTCAAGAAACAAGGCTATTCGAATCAAGAAATTTCAGACCTCATTGCGCGCGACCTTGATGTGAGTGAAATATTAAAACAAGCCTCGAAGCGTTTCGATGGTGGTTATGTAATTACTGGAATGCTTGGTCATGGAGATGCATTTGTTATGCGTGACCCCAATGGAATTCGACCTTGCTTTTTTATGCAAAACGATGAAATTGTTGTAGTTACATCCGAACGTCCCGTTATTCAAACAGCATTTAACGTTGCCATTGATCAGGTTCAAGAACTAAAACCTGGGCATGCACTTGTTATTAAACGCAACGGCGAAGTGAGCATGCCCGAAATTCGTACACCCGAAGCACGCACATCTTGCTCATTCGAACGCATTTATTTCTCTCGAGGTAGCGACGCCGATATTTACAAAGAACGTAAAGCGCTTGGACAACAAGTTAGTCGTAAAATATTAGAATCCATTGCATTCGATATCAATAACACGGTCTTTACTTTTATTCCCAACACCGCCGAAACTGCTTTTTTAGGCATGGTAGAAGGAGTGAATGAATGGCTCAACACCGAAAAAGAAAAACAGATTCTAGAACTCAAGGGTGAAATTTCAGCGGAAAATTTAGGGGCCATTTTAAGCATGAAAGTGAGAACCGAAAAGCTGGCTATTAAAGATGCGAAACTTCGAACCTTTATTGCCGACGATTTGCATCGCGATGAAATGGTGGCGCATATTTACGATGTAACCTATGGCGTTGTGCGTGAAAACCAAGATACGCTCGTCATAATGGACGATTCTATTGTTCGGGGCACAACACTTAAGCAAAGTATTTTACGGATTTTAGATCGACTCAATCCCCAAAAAATTATCGTAGTCTCTTCGGCACCTCAAATTCGCTATCCCGATTGCTATGGAATAGATATGGCTAAACTAGGGGATTTCATTGCTTTCCAGGCGGCTATTGCCTTACATAAAGAGCGGAAAACACTCCATATCTTGGATGAAGTTTATGCGGCTTGTCTTGTTCAAGATGAACTTCCCAAAGAAGAAATGAAAAACGAGGTTCGTCGAATTTATGAGCCCTTTTCAGAATTTGAAATTGCTCAAAAAATTGCGGAGCTCGTTACGCCAAACAATATGAATGCTGAAGTGGAAGTCATCTATCAAAACTTGAACGATCTGCATACAGCTTGCCCAAACCACACCGGCGATTGGTACTTCAGCGGAAATTATCCGACGCCCGGTGGAAATAAAGTTGTAAACAAGGCATTCATGAATTATTACATGAATGTAAACGAACGTGCGTACTAATTACAACTGAATCTTCTTTCGCCATTCAGGTAAATTTGTTCGGTCAACTGCCTTAAATCGGTATCCAACAAACATTCTAAACCAGCTATAATTATCGTCAACCCAAACGCCTAAATCACGTTTTCCAGCAAAAGAAATGTTGTAACTCGAAATGCCGCTATACCAATTATCGCCATTATAGCCCAAAATAAATCGAAACTCGGAAACGGCAGTGGCTTTGTTTTGTTGATTTCGAATCTGCTTGTCTTCTGAAAGATAATAGCTGTTTTGAATCGAAATTCCAGGTACAAAATACAAGGTCAGAAACCACGAATGCTTGTAAACAAATGTATGTACATAACCCACATTGAAATTAAAATTGCTGGCGCTTTGAGAAATTAGTCGGAATTCAGGTTTAAATTGTGATTCCAACTCATTCGGAATTAATGTTTGTCCAGTATCACTCAACATTCGATGCATACGCAATGAAACTCCCGCTATAACACTGCCAGCGCTTCGTTCTTGCCGATCGAGTTGATACAATGACGCTCTGTATGAGAACTTATCGGGATTGAAACAATAAAAAACATTACTGAAAAAGGTTGTCGTTGTTAAGTCGGGACGATAAGGATAGAAATCGGATTGGGGATTGAATGATGGGTTGGCGACTTCTGGATTTGTTAAATAATACCCATTAAAAATTTGGATAAAATTGGAATTCCAGAATCGTCTTCCATTAAATGAAGCTCTAAAAGAGAACTGATTTGTCTCCCCTTTTCGATCACCATCGCTCGATTGAAACTTAATCAAACCAAGTGACAAACTAAGCCAACGGTAATCTATACATGTTATAAAATTGCTTCGTGAATTGGGTCGATAGGTCAGTTGAATGTTCTCAACATCGGGATTTCGAATAACCACATCTTGGTTTCTTGATGCCAATTCGAACGTAAGGTGCGGACGATCATTGAATGAGGAAATGTAATCGGGGTCTTTTTGTGAAAATGAGTTTAGAGTACAAAAATGCACCAGACTAAAAATGAAAATTCCCTTGAGGCAACTGGAAAAAGCCGGAAGCATCAAGGGAATTGTAAATCTCATTTTAAATTATCGAGCAACTGCAACACGCGAAACCGAACGGCCAGAAGAGGTAGAAATAACCATCTGATACATGCCATTTGAAACATTCGAAAGTTCAACTTGAAGTAATGTATCAGGCTGAACATTTTCGAACATACGTTGTGATACCAACTTGCCACTTAAATCAAACATACTGCAAACAACACGCGCTTGCATGGTATTAAATCCTGTTTGAATTGATAATACATCCTTTGCTGGATTTGGATAAATATTGATATACACTTCTCCACTTGCGTCATAAATACCAACAGTTGATGTATAATTTAGGCCAGCAGATGTTTTTGTACAGTTTCCACTCGTGTTTGATACAGCAACAGTATAAACACCTGATTGCGTTGGCGTATATGTAGATGAATTAGCGCCAGAAATAGCAACACCATTTAAGAACCACTGAAAAGTACCAACTGTTACTCCCGAAGAAATTACTCCATTGTTTAAGGATAGTACAGGTTGAATTGGAGCCTGACTTACAGTAACCAAGGTGTTTTGAGTTTGTGTAGCACTTTGACCTGAACAAACTCCTGTAACAACTAAATTAACTCCATACGATCCTGAAGAATTATAGGTAATCGTTGGATTTTGTGATGTTGACGATGCAGGTGTTCCTCCTGTGAAAGTCCAGTTATACGCCGAACCACTTGCTTGTGCTGAATATGAAACCGTTTGACCAGCACAAATTGTTGTTGAGGTGGTAGCACTAAATGAAGCAATTGGGGCAATAGATGTTAATATTGGAAAGATGGATTGATTGACACTAATTCCCCAACTTGCGGGCGACTCAGAAAATTGATGCCAAGACAAATCTCCAAATTGTTCCCATGCTGCGTTGGTAATAGGATCTCCATCTGAATTGCTTTTTAGTGAAAGTGTGTAACCTGCATTCGGATTAAATTCTATACCCAAGAAGAAATTTCCAGAAATAGTTACTGGAGTTTGAAATGATACATAAGTATTTGTTCCAGCATTTACATTAGCAATGATGGTACTTAGTGGAATGGTTGTAGTTGCTAAAACAGTTGTGGGTCCTGCTGCTGAATATGCATAAGCCTTAACAGTTATTAAAGATCCTGCGGGTGCGGTTCCTTGTGTTGCTATTCCAAACGTAAAGCCGGCTCCTGTTAATGAGGTGATTGGAGCTGTTGCTGTAAACAAATCAGCTTTAGCAACATCGCCATAAGAATTTACGCCACCAACGTGTCCAGTTTGACCTGTCCCTGCTAGAAAAACATTAACCGAGCCTGCAAGAGGATAATTCAATGTATCGGTACATGCAACGGTTGGTGGAGGAGCTATGGAACACGCATTTGAACTTAGCAAACTCACACGAGAACCGCCAGTTGAAAACAATGATTGCGAGCGTGTTTTTTGTCCGTTCGAAAACATCTTTAAGCAATCGTCGTCACCGTAGTCCATAAAGTTCATGAACATATCTCCATTTGGACCATTGTTGCATGTAACATAAGGGAAATTTTTGCAACCATAATTTGCTGTTTGTTGAGTTGGCGTATCAGAAACCTGATCATTTCCACAATTAGAATCCCCCCAAATGTGACGAAGATTTAACCAATGTCCAACTTCGTGTGTTGCTGTTCTCCCTTTGTTGTATGGACCAGAAACGCCTATTCGACCTACTGCATCATAGGTTAAAACTACGCCGTCTGTTGCGGCAGAACCTCCCGGAAATTGAGCATAACCTAAAAGACTTGCTGCTCCCATGTCGCAAACCCAAATGTTAAGGAATTTATTTCTATCCCAAGCATTTTGACCACCTTGTGCAGTATATTTTACTTGATCGTCAGTATCAAATCCAGCGTCTGTAGTTAGTGTTCTGGTTATGCCCGTTGTCGGATTTCCTGATGCATCAGCTGTTGCCAAGCAAAATTGAATTTCCATATCGGCAGCGACTCCTTGAAAAGCAGAGGGTACGGAGGAAAAATCAACATTTAGTTTTCTAAAATCCTCATTCAATACATCTAATTGAGATTGCAATTTGGCATCCGAGATGTTTTCTGTGGCATTTTGGTAAACAACATGAAAAACAACAGGTATGGTAACCAAAATGCGTTGCCCAGATTGAAGTGATTCAGCAAAAGCGCGAGCATGTTCATCAATTTGACTTTGTTTTGCTGCATATTCGGGGTCAGATGCTCTTAATCGTGCATCCACTTCCATAGTAGCGCAACGATGATGCTGTTGAGCAAATGATGATGTGATGATCATCATTCCTAGTAATACTGTGTAGATTTTTTTCATGATAGATTTTGGAATTCGGGTTGCAATTTATTACAAAACATTGACGCTTCCCAAATTGTTTTTTCGATAACCTTACAAAGGTTGTTTATAAATCATTAAATTTCTTTTTCCCAACGTGCAACCACATAGGTAGCCAAACAATTTCCAATCACGTTTACAGATGTTCTTCCCATATCCATAACTGCATCAATGGCAAGAATAGCAAAGGCTTTTTGAGGATCGAGTCCTAATGATGCAACGGTACTCACCAAAATTAAAAATGAAGCTCCGCGAACTCCTGCAACCCCTTTACTTGTTAGCATTAAAATGAGACACATTTGAATTTGTTCGCCGATGGTTAAATCAACACCACAAACCTGAGCAATAAAAACAGATGCAAGCGAGAGATATAAGGTGGTTCCATCCAAATTAAAACTGTATCCGGTTGGAAGAACAAATGCGACAATCTTACGAGGAATACCCATTTTTTCGAGATTCTCCATGGCCTTGGGAAGGGCTGCTTCGGAACTAGCTGTAGCAAATGCGATGGAAACGGGCTCGGAAATGGCTTCAATAAAACGTTTAAATGGCAAGCGAACAATGAGCGCAATTGGCACCAAAATGACGAGCACAAAAGTGAATAAGGCTCCATATAAAGTACCAACAAGCATTAGTAGGTTTTGTAAAACGCCCAAGCCCATCGTTGCAACCGAGTAAGCAACTGCTCCACCTACAGCCATTGGCGCCATATACATAACGATATTGGTAAACTTAAACATCACTTCCGAAAGACTTTCAGCAAAAGCCAACATCGGCCTCTTCTTTTCTTCATTTTGAATCATTGCTAATCCAATTCCAAATAGAATACTGAAAATGACCACTTGCAAAATCTGATTCTCGAAAATAGCCTTCGCTATATTCTCTGGAAAAATATCCAAGATAACATCGTGGTTTTGCTTTTGACTCAGTAAAGAATTTGCTTTCGTGACTTGCGCTTCTTGTGCTTGAAAAACTGCTCCTTTTCCAGCTTGCGTAAAATTTATTGCCGCTAATCCAATAATCAATGCAAAAGTCGTTACTACCTCAAAATACAGAATGGCTTTTAAACCCATCCGTCCAACTTGTTTTAAACTTGAATGACCAGCAATTCCAACCACCAATGTGGAAAAAATCAAAGGTGCTATGATGGTTTTAATTAGACGAAGAAAAATATCGCTTAACACTTTCAAAGGTTTTGCAATCTCGGGGAAATCATATCCCAATTCAACTCCAAAAAGCATACTTACCAAAATCCAAGCAGTGAGGGATTTGCGGTAAAGGCAATAAAAAATGGCAGTAGCAATTGCAATCCAACGAAAAATCGATAAAATTTCTGGCGAGAATGGATGTCCAATGGCACCATTTAGAAGCGTTAATCCAATGCCAATAAAACTAAAAACTGCAAATAGTATGAACGAAATTCTTTGATTCATAAACCTTTCAGGCGATGTTAAGTGACAAATCTAAACAATTATAATTTGCAGCTTCAATACTCTTTGCTTTTCATAGTTTTGCAGTTCAGAAATTGAATATTCAAAATGAGCTTTTTTGACCCCGCTTCTTGGGAAGCATTTTTTACGTTAAATGGTTTAATTACCTTGTTATCGCTTACTGTTCTTGAAATAGTTCTTGGAATCGATAATATCATATTCATTGCTATTGTTGCAGGAAAACTTCCCAAAAGTAGTCAGCAACGTGCCCGTTTAATAGGGTTAAGCCTAGCTTTGATTTTCAGAATCCTCCTTCTTTCTATAATATCCTGGATTGCAAGTTTGAAAGAACCGCTAGTTCATGTTGGTAATTTTGAAGCAAGTGGTCGCGATTTGATTCTCTTAGCCGGTGGTATTTTCTTGGTCATTAAAACGATTATGGAAATTCGCGAAAAACTTATTCAAGATGAGCACGAAGATTCAGGATCGGTCACTGCAGTTGGTTTTGCTAAAGCCATCGTACAAATCGTTTTGCTTGATATAGTGTTCTCTTTCGATTCCATTTTAACTGCTGTAGCTATTTCATCGAACCTTGTAATCATGATTCTTGCTGTCATGATTGCCATTATTATCATGATTGCTTTTTCAGGAATGGTCAGCGATTTCATTAATAAATACCAAACCATTAAAATGTTGGCGATGGTATTTTTAGTTGCCATTGGAATTGTATTGATCTTAGAGTCGCTTCACATTGAAAAAAATTATCACGTTAATTTAAAGCCTTATGTATATGTTGCGATGGCATTTTCGCTCATAGTTGAAACATTAAACATACTCAGAACACGGAATGCACAAATCCGAACTCGCAAAATGAACCATAAAGAATAATTGTGGCAATGTAATTGCAAAGCCAGAAAAAACGAAGAACTATGAAACGCATCCTATTTATTGTAAGCATTTTTGTATTCGGAAATTGCTTACACGCTCAGAACATTCTTAATCAGGTCCAGAATCAAGTAAACAATGCCATTGGACAAGGAAACGGGGGAGCTCCCAAAAACGACGAAATCATTCGTGGCTTAAAAGAAGCACTTAGCATTGGAACAAAAAACTCTGCAGCAAGTGCATCAAAATCAGATGGTTTCTTTAAAAATCCACTCATTAAAATTCCATTTCCTCAAGAAGCAAAAATTGTAGAAACCAAAGCAAGGCAATTTGGAATGGGTTCGGAGGTGGATAAATTCGTAAAGAATTTAAACCGTGCCGCCGAAGAAGCTTCCAAAGAAGCAGCACCAATTTTCATTAATGCAGTTAAAACAATGTCCATTACAGATGGACTTTCAATATTAAATGGTGGTGATAATGCAGCAACAAACTTTTTAAAAACCAAAACATCTGCAGAGCTAACTACAAAATTTTCGCCCATCGTTAAAAACGCAATTAACAAAGTACAACTTACCAAATATTGGAAACCGATTATCAATAAATACAACATGATTCCGGGTGTTTCGAAGAAAAACCCCGACTTGGATAAATACGTTACTGAGAAAGCCCTCGAGGGTTTATTTAAATTGCTAGCTCAAGAAGAGGCGAAAATCCGGAAAGACCCAATGGCCCAAGTAACAGATTTATTAAAACGTGTTTTCGGTAAAAGGTAAAAACCAAAATAAAATATAAAACAAAACCCTGCTTCGGCGGGGTTTTTTATTGACCATTACCGATATGAATAGGATCACCTAAAAACCGCGGTTTGGTTCCTAAAACATAAACATCCAAAACAGCTTTAAAGCGAGCAAAATATTCACGAATAACTGTCGAAACAGATCTGTTTTCAGCAACCGCTTGTGCTTCAAATCCAATCACATTTAAACCAAAATGCTGAGCAATAAACAAAGCGCGTTCGAGATGAAATTCTTGCGATATAATCGTAAAACTGCTTTGTCCAAATACTTTACTGCATCGAATCACAGAATCGAAGGTTCGTAATCCTGCATAATCTAGGATAATCATGGAATCGGGAACACCTCTAGCGATCAGTGCTCTGCGCATATCGCGTGGTTCATTGTAGTATAATGTTCTATTATCTCCGCTTACCAATAAATACTTGACTTTACGATTGAAATACAACTTCACCGCAGCATCAATGCGATACCGAAAAAATTGATTGGGATTTCCCGAGCGATTGTATTTACTGGTCCCTAACAAAAGTCCCACCTGGGTTCGAGGAATTTCTTCAACGCTTGAAAAAATATACGCATCGCATGCTTGATCAATCCAGTTATTACAATACCAAACACAAACAACCAATCCCAATACGAGCGGAATACTCACTTTCACAATACGGCGTATCCAAACTCGAAGCATTTTTCAAATATCGAAAATAATTTGGAAATTCTTCTTCTTTGGAACCTATCCAACAGCAAAACCGAATTGTTATCTTTGTCGCAAATTTGGCCTGTATGAGCAATCCGCAAAACACACCAGAATCATCTAGCGAACTGAGCTTCGAAGAGTTCCTCGCATCTGTGGTTCAAGACTATAGAATTGCCTGCATAAGCAGAGAAACGAGTTTACTTGGTCGAAAAGAAGTACTTACCGGGAAAGCCAAGTTTGGCATTTTCGGCGACGGAAAAGAAATTCCGCAGATTGCCATGGCTAAAGCGTTTAAAAACGGAGATTTCCGCTCAGGATATTACCGTGATCAAACGTTTATGTTGGCTGCAGGTCTAATGACTGTGGAGAATTTTTTCGCACAATTGTACGCACATGCGGACGAAGATGCTGAACCGATGTCATCGGGACGCTCAATGAATGGGCATTTCTCAACAACCACTGTAAACCCAGATGGTAGCTGGAAAGAATTAACAAGCTTAAAAAATTCATCAGCCGATATTTCACCAACTGCAGGACAAATGCCGCGTTTACTTGGATTGGCTTTGGCATCCAAAATTTATCGGAATACGCCTGAATTAAAAGATGCGACTGGACTTTCCATTAACGGAAACGAAGTAGCTTTTGGAACTATTGGGGATGCAAGTACATCTGAAGGACTTTTCTTCGAAACCATCAATGCTGCGGGTGTTTTGCAAGTTCCTATGGCCATTTCGGTTTGGGACGATGGCTATGGAATTTCTGTTGCACGTAAATTTCAAACCACTAAATCGAGCATTTCAAAAGCATTGGCCGGATTTGAAGCAAATGAAGATGGCAATGGTTTCCGAATCTACAAAGGCAAAGGTTGGGATTATGCAGGATTATGCGAACTCTATGAAAAAGGAATTCGCTTGATGCGCGAAGAACATGTTCCTGCCCTATTCCATATCGAAGAAGTTACTCAACCACAAGGACACTCTACTTCGGGTTCTCACGAACGGTATAAAAATGCAGAACGCCTTCAATGGGAAAGCGAATTCGACTGCATCAAGAAAATGCGCGAGTGGATGATCGATAACGCTTTGTCGACTGCAGAAGAATTAGATATTATTGAAAAAGAAGCGAAAACATTTGTTCGTGATGCGCGTCGCTCGGCTTGGGATGCTTTTCAAGCTCCATTGCTAAAAAGCAAAAACGAAGTGCTTCCTCTATTGGATGCGCTTTTAGCAGATAATTCAACCTCTGAATTGACTTCATTGCGCGATCAATTGCTTGCGAATAAAGAACCTTTACGTCGCGATTTGTTGGAAACGGTTCGTAAATCAATACGACTAACTCGAAGCAATAAAAGTGCTTCACGTTCAACCTTGAAAAATTGGTTGGAGCAAGAACAGAAAGACAATCACGAGCGCTACAGCTCTTGGCTTTA
>CAXNGM010000022.1:0-13993 GCA_964201695.1 Bacteroidia bacterium
GGTTGCGCGATTGAACTTCCTGGAGCATAATAAAACAACTGATAAGTTGGGTTGCTCGGAGTGGCATTCAAAGCCAATGCTTCATTATTTCTACAATATTCAATTGTACTTGCAGAAACTGATGGTAGTGAAGAAATTGTTGTAATGCCGATTGTAAATGAAAGCAAGCAGCTTGTACCTGGCAAGAATGCACGATAGGTAGTTGGGCCTGCTAGAATTGGAAATGGATTTGCAACAGTGTATTCAATTGTTTGATTAGCATTGAAGAAACGCGTTCCATTTGGATAAAAACCAATAACATCCGTTACAGGAATCGCAGTTGTTCTGTTGCAGTAAGTAAAATCACGAATACCATCAGATGCAGCACAATTGGCAGTTATCCATTCGGTTGAATTGATATTGATATTAAAAGGTCCAGTAAGTGGCTCTGAAGAACATCCATCAACATTTGAAAAACCAACATAAAATGGCTGATCATCAACCGAAATACCTGTATTCGCTCCAATTCCAGAAATGGTTCCATCAATTTGAACATTTGGTGCAGAGCAATTAAAGTTGCGATACAATTCGCAATCTTCAGTTACTTTAAGTGTGAAGGTTAATTCTCCAAGAACAGTATTTGGATTGGATGGTAATGGAAGTGTACCAAAATCCCAAATCAACGTTCCGTTAGCACCTAAAGTAGCGTCAACATATGGAAGTGCAGAAGAAGATGCTGGAGAAAATACATTTACAGAACTTCCTTGGTAACGAATGGCTGCATAAGGAAGCGGAATCTCGATGCGTGCATTGTTGATCGCTTCGTTTCCTTTGTTACGAATTTGAACTTTATATTGAATATTATCACCCGGTTGAACAGTAAGATTCGAACTTGTTGTTGGAACTCCATTCACATTTAAGGTAGAAAGAAAACCTTCAACAACAGGTTCGTAGGCATCAACTGCCATACAAATGGAGTAGATAATATAAGTGTCTTGCGTAGAACTATAACGGAATTTGGTAGATGTTTGACCATTTCCAATAACCGAATTCGATGGATTGGGAATAGAAAACATACTAATATCCATACCTGTGTTATTAGCTACGTTTGGATTACGAGTATTCCCGCCTGTAAAGATCGAACTGTTAAAGAAATTGGATGAAGAATTTCCACCATGACCTAACAATTCCCAATTAGTAGAATTCAACTTCTGGATTTCGAACTTATCTCCGGTAATGGTAATATCACCTTCACCTGCCATCATTCCCAATTTTGTATTTACTGAACCACTCAAAGCAGTAGTAAAGCCTGAAACGGGAAGTTCCCACTGTGCAGTACCTCCAACAACATACGCATAACCATCAAAAAGGGTAACATCACGCTTATTCATTTTGGAATTTTCGTAAACCACAACAAGACCCCAACCGCCATAGTATCCTGTTGAACCACCGTTTCCGGTTGTTAAAGCCATATCGGCTAACCAATAATCACCTAATCCACATTGTTGTACTTGAGAAGTTACTTCTGTAAATCCAACATACATATTATCATCACCAGGATATTTAATATCGTTTGCGGTTGCAGTATATGAAGTATAGTTTGACTGTCCTGGCCCACGAAATTTTACAGAACGCTTTTGAAGTTCTGTAGGTGTTCCATTGGTACGAGCAGACCAATATAATCCCGCAAATAAAACACGGCTACATGATGGATTCGCTTGATTTTCTGTAGAAAAAGATAAAGTAGATGAAGATGAATTGTTGGTAGATGCAATTCCATCGGCATCAACCACAATCATGGTACTATTACTATTTACGCCACTTGCAGAATAGTTTTGGAGCGTCATGTTGGTATTCCCAATCATGGTGTAATCTCCATTGATACTATAAATAGTTTGTGTTGGTGAAAATGCGGATGTACGTTGAGTAAACGCAGTACGCACCTGTGCGAAGGAATTTAATCCAATGCAAATCAATAGGAATGCAGGAAACCAGCGAAAAATTGGTTGAATTGTTTTCACGATATAAGATTAGGTTAGGTTAATTTTAATTAGAAATAGAAATGCTGTAGCATTTTGAAACATTAGCAGGAAGGTCTTGAACCATACCGTCTAACTGATTTGCAGTTGCTTCAACACTTGATAAAATCACAACACAGCTTAAATTACTTAAACCGGATGCTCCAGAGAAGTTAAGTAATAGAGAAAGTTCTTCGGTGCTGTTTACGCGAATACGCATTAACTCAACATGAGCCAAAGCGGCATCTGTGAAGTTAATAGAAGAAAAATCGGCAGCATTCACTTCAAGTAATAATGCATCACCAGTCCCAACAACATTGATCGCCGATGAAGCAACATAAGCAGTAGTTTGCACATTAAATGCAAGTTCAGAAAGGTGAACTCGTGCAGTTTCACTAAGGCTTGCTAAATGGTCATCAAACGAAATAGCTTGTTGAGCATTTAATGAGCTCATTTCACAAAATAGGCTTGTAAAAAAGCACAACCCAACAAGGATACTTTTAAGGGTTAAGGATTTTCTGGTTTTCATCATTTTAGGATTGATTTATAGTTAAGGTTAGGATTTGAAATTTGGAATTCTCCGTTCGGAAAATGAAAGTTTTTAATAAAAATTTGAAATTCTGTAGCTTCTTAATTAGTAGAATTTTTGCAGCATCAAAACTAAATCGAAAACTTGAAATACAAACTAAATACTACAAAATGAGGGGTAACCCCTAGATAATTTAACTCGAGCGTTGTAGTATTTTATAAATTTAATGTGTTTATATATAATGCGTTATGTAAAATTGTGTGGCAATTGTATGCGAATCTTTCTACACCGCATGGCCCATTTAAACCTATTTTTTTGATGCACAAACAGGGGTATTTTGCTTACGAAAGTTTATAAATCCGAATTTTTTCAATGAAAGTGGTAAAACAAAAAAGCCCATCATTTTTGATGGGCTTTCGCTTCTGGCGGAGACTGAGGGATGATAGATCCCCACTTGGGGGATGCTTCAATGCGCACAATGCCACTCCTTTCGTCGTGTCAATTTTTTATTTCTGCTCCTTGTCTTCAAATAGAATTTGAGCCAAGTTGCCGAAATAAAAAAAGCCCATCAAAAATGATGGACTTGTGCTTTTGGCGGAGACTGAGGGATTCGAACCCTCGATACAGTTACCCGTATACAAACTTTCCAGGCTTGCTCGTTCGACCACTCTGACAAGTCTCCTATTTTATTCTCATTCAAACTTTCCAGCTTGCTCTCCCGATAGCTATCGGGACGACCACTCTGACATTCTCCTATTTTATTCTCAATCAAAATTCCAGCATGCTCTTCTGAATGAATCGAGACGAACAATTGATATTCATTATTAAAAAATGAACTCTGGTTTGCAAATAAATTGGGGTTGCAAAAATAGAAAAAAAACAACAGGAAAATTTCAGTTCCTAGTTGATAATTCAATTCCAATTTAGAAGTGTTAATTCTTCACAGATTGGCAAACTAAATTGTTGCTTAACTTCTGCTATTGAATTGCAGTTTGCGAGTAGAAACATCAGTTTTGTAACAGAAGCTTCGGTGGTCATGTCGTAACCACTAACAACGCCCATGCTTTCCAATTCAATACTCGTTTTGTATTTCCCCTGTAAAACAGATCCGCTGCTGCATTGGGTAATATTTACAATGCAAATTCCTCGTGCAATTGCATCTTTTAAAGCCTGTAAAAACCAGTCTTGCGTTGGCGCATTTCCAGAACCGAACGTTTCCAACACAACAGCTTTCAAATTCGGAATACTAAGAATTGCTTGAACATATTGAAAAGTCATTCCTGGAAAAATTTTCAAAATGGCGATGTTCGGATCGAGCTTTTTATGAAATCGGGTTGTTTTCGAAGAGTGCTTTTTTATGAGTGTTTCGTTAAAAGTAATTTGTACACCCGCCTCTGCTAGTGCAGGGAAATTGGTGCTTGAGAATGCATTAAAATGGCTCGAACTTATCTTTGTTGTACGATTGCCTTTCAACAAATGGTATTCGAAATAAATACACACATCCGAAATTTTACTCAATCCCGCTTCTTTCCAAACAGCGATTTCGAGTGCCGTAATAAAATTCTCTTTAGCATCCGTGCGAAGAACTCCAATGGGCAATTGAGAACCCGTTAAAATAACTGGCTTCGATAAATTCTCCAACATAAAACTCAAAGCAGAAGCAGTATAGGCCATGGTGTCGGAACCATGAAGAATGACAAATCCGTCGTACTTCGCATAATTTTCTTCAATGATTTCAACCAAGCGAATCCAGTCGGAAATCTGCATGTTCGAAGAATCGATGGTTGTGGAAAATGTATGAATGTCAAGATCGATATCGAGTTTTTCAATTTCTGGAATATTGGCTTTGAGTCGCTCAAAATTAACGGGCATTAAGGAGCCTGTCAATGAATCTTTCACCATGCCAATGGTTCCTCCGGTATAGATAATGAGGGCTGAAGGTTTACGACTCATAAGCGTTTAAATAGTCGGCGAGCATTGGTAGTAGTAATTTCGGCGAGTTCATTTTTCCCGATTCTGCGAATATCTGATAATGCTTCGAGAATGTTGCGAATATAAGCCGATTCGTTTCTTTTTCCACGAAAAGGAACAGGTGCCAAATACGGTGCATCGGTTTCGAGAACCAGATATTCGAGCGGTATCTGTGAAACAATGTCAGCCAAACCGCTTTTTTTAAAAGTTAAAACACCGCCAATCCCCAAGAAGAAATCCATTTCAATGGCCATTTTTGCTTCTTCTAGTGTTCCCGAAAAACAATGAAAAACACCTTTTAAGCCTCTTTCTGCAAATGGTCGAATAATCTCAATGCTCTCAGCTGTTGATTCGCGGCAATGTAAAACCACCGGCAACTCTTTTTCGATTGCCCATTCGCATTGCCGTTTCAATGCCTCAATTTGAATATCTAGTGTGCTTTTATCCCAATACAAATCCAATCCAATTTCCCCAACAGCAACATAGTCTCTTGTATCGAGCCAGTTTTTAACTAAGGCAAGTTCATTCTCCATGTTCTCCAATTTTACCGAACAAGGATGTAAACCCATCATAGGGAAACAATTTTGAGGATAGGCATCAACCAATGCATGTAATGGGAAAATGGTTTCGCTGTCTACATTGGGAAGATAAATCTCCGTCACCCCAGCTTCAAATGCCCGATGAATCATCGCATTCCGGTCGTTGTCGAACTCGGGTAGGTATAAATGAGTATGCGTGTCGCTCAAAGTAATCATAATGCAAAGGTGCGGAATTCATGCGATTGAAGTATGCTTTAAAAATTCCTTGTAGTTTTGTGCTTGTGCAGCGCTTTTTAATTATCCGATTTAGTTCTATAGGAGACATCGTGCTTACGAGTCCGATTGTGCGTTGCTTGGCGGCCAAATATCCCGAAGCGGAGATTCATTATTTAAGCAAACCTGCATTTCGAGGCATTCTCGAATCCAATCCTCATATTTCAAAAGTTTGGATGTGGGATGAAAATTCTAAAGATCTTATCAATGAACTTCGATCCATGCAATTCGATTACATCATCGATTTGCACCACAACCTGCGTAGCTTTTTGGTGAAAAATAAATTGAATCGAAAATCAGCTTCATTCAACAAGTTAAATATCGAGAAATACCTCTTTGTAAATTTCCGATTAGGCAAACTTCCGGATGTTCATATCGTAGACCGCTATTTTGCAACGTTAGAAAAATTGGGTGTTGTGAATGATAAACAAGGCCTTGATTTTTTCATTGAAGAAAAAGACGATGTCAAAATAAACGATTTACTTCCTGATACCCATCATACAGGATACATTGCCGTGGTTATAGGTGCATTAAAAGCAACTAAGCGTTTACCCCAGGAAAAACTATCAGAACTGTGCGATAAGATTCAATTTCCTTTGGTTTTATTGGGAGGCGAATCTGAGAAAAACGAAGGCGTCCTGCTTTCTGAAAAATTAGGTCTACGCGTTTTGAATATGTGCGGCAAACTTACTTTGGGACAATCGGCATCGCTTGTAAAACAGGCAAAGGTTGTTGTAACACACGATACTGGGTTAATGCATATTGCAGCAGCTTTCCAAAAACCCATCGTTTCTATTTGGGGAAATACCATTCCAGAATTTGGGATGTACCCTTATTTGCCTTCAGCAGAAAGCAAGCAGTTTATTGCAGAAGTAAAACAACTTCCTTGCAGACCTTGCTCTAAGATTGGATATTCCACATGCCCGAAGAAACATTTTCGATGCATGCAAAATCAAGACTTGGAAAAGATTGCGGAAGAAGTGCGAGGTTTTTTGCCGTAACCTGGGGATTAATCCCCAGGTTACGCCCAGGTTTGCTACTACTTGATCTTTGCAGGAGCATTATACGCATAACGGTCGCGTGCATTGAAGCCAAAGGATACTCCGAAACGTAATCCTTTATTGCTTGGAATCAGAAATGCGTTTACAGGGATATTCAATCTTCCAGACTTGAGTGTTTTACCAAATGCGAAGATAAATCCGGCTTGAATGGATGCATCGCCACGACTGTCTATACGTGTTATTACATCGGCATTCTCAGGGATTGGAATACTGTCGTTCAACAAAGTCCATTTTTGAGTACCCGCTTCATAGTAACCTTGGCGTTTTGTTACGATTGAAAACGTTGGACCGAAAGCGAATTCCCAACCATTTTTATTGTTACGCAATCCATTCATTACCGTAATACTTGGAATGAAAAGACCTTGATCTAGACCGGTCATCATGGGAATAAATTCGAATAATGCTTGAAAATTTCCTTCGTTCAGATATTGCTTTTCGAACTGATAACCAAATTGAAACATCATCGATTGCGCTTCAAATCCACCATTGTTGCGATTAGCACCCATAATTGACGCCGTTTCCCCCGTGAACATCGTAAAACCCATTCGTGGACCGTCTGTACGTAAACGCAGTTGATAGGGGTTGTTTACCGTATTATCGAAATCGTTTTTCAGAGTGAGTTTCTTCTTGATTTCCCCATCCACAGGATTTCCCATCAATTCATCCAATGTAATTTCGATCATGTTGCGGTATTCGGCATTGATCTTTAGGAAATCATTGGTGTGGGTGCGTTCAATGATTCCCGATTTAACATCAAGGATTCTGAAATTCACAGTGATGTTATCGCCAACGGTGCGGATACTTCCTGTGAGCATCTTATCTACTTGAAGTTTGGAACCCATTTCGGTCAAGCAGATTTTCGAAAAGCAGCCCGTTAAACTTATGCCATCACGTTTTGCGAGGTAATTCATATCGTATTGATCTAGTAATTCGTAGGTTCCAATGCGCTCCATTTTGCGCATGGCCATTTCAGACAATGTGGAATGACCGCTTCCGGGAAGTGCATCATTGGCGTCAATATCACCAACGGCTAAAAGTGGACGAGATGTTTGTGCAATCAATAGTGAAAAAGAACTTGCAGCAATAAGGAGTAAAGAAAGAGTTAAACGTTTCATAAGAATTTGTTTTGAGTTTTTGTTGAGGCAAAGTTGCAGCATCAAATAGCTCAACTTCTACGGATTTTCGCCTAACAAATTCAAAAGCAATCGATATTTGCAAAATAAGTGCAGTTACCCAAAATTACCATGCTTGATTTAGTGATTTATATACAATATATTTGCACTTTACGCAATTATACCAATTTATTAAATTATCAATTACGGATTTATGCTAAACAAAACCCGTGTTCATCATCAGCAACGTTTTATTGCATTATTAAAAACACTGGTTCCTGGCCAAGTCAACCTCTGCCGCGATTTGATGGATATTTTGGAAGTCAGTCAGGACGGGGCATACCGAAGATTACGTTGCGAAACAGCTATCACACTTGATGAAACTGTAAAAATTTGCTTGCATTACAGCATTCCGCTCGAAGCACTTAACAATGAAGTACCCGATGTGGTAACCTTTCAATTCAATCCGCTCGACCAAAGCCTCGATCAGTTCCAGAATTACCTGCAAACACTTACAAATCAACTTAAGGCATTTCGGAAACATCCAAATCCCGATTTTCATTACGCAGCCGAAGACATACCCATGTTTTACCATTTCGGCTTTCCCGAACTTACGGCCTTTAAGCTGCTTTATTGGATGAAATCGATTCTTAATATTCCCGAGTTCGATGGCACACATTACCCATTTGCCATGGAGGAGTATTTTGATACAGAACTCTTGAAAGGACTTTATCAGCACTATGCAGAAATTCCGGGAACAGAAATCTGGACCGACGAAACCATTGAAAGCACCTTGCAACAAATCAAGTTCTATTGGGATGCTGGATTCTTTTCCACTAAAGAAGCGGCAATCGTGGTAATTGACCAAACCGAAGAACTCATCCGTCGCGTTGCACGTCAAACCGAAACAGCACAAAAAATTGGCTACAACGGAGCATCCACGGGCGCAGTGCTCAATGTGTATCTATGTGACTTGATGATTGGAAATAATTCCATTTATGTGAGTACTGGCGAAAGTGCCATTTCATCAATCGGATACAATACCTTCAACTCCATACTTACACGAAACGTGGCGTTCAACAAACAACACCTTCGATGGATGGACAACCTCAAACGTAAATCCATTCAAATCAGCGGTATGGCTGAAAAGATTCGAAATCAATTCTTCAAAGCCCAATTGAAAAAAATTGAAGTCCTGAGAGAATCTCTTTAATAAATAGATTAAACAATACCCCAATCCTCTCTCCATCGCAATTTGTCCGAGGACGCTTGATTGTATCCTACTTCTGGAAGAGTAATCGCGTTGACCTCATCCTAAATCCCTTTTATCCCTATGGGACTCCTTCCCGAAGGGACGAGGGACTTGATATCCTGCTTGTTTTTAGCATAATATTCTCCCCTTTTCCACCTCATTTGGTCCCTTCGGGAAGAAACCACATAGTGGCAATGGGGCCGGGGGATAGAGGTCCGAGGACGTTAAAGCTGTAAACTTTTTTCAGCATGATCACCAAAGCGAACTTGCCTTTCTTTTAACCTACCTTTGCCGCAATCATGAATAAAAGCACCTTCGCCGATTTAAACCTGAGTACTCCTTTATTCAATGCATTGAATGATCAGGGAATTACACACCCAACTCCCATTCAAGAACGTGCATTTTCGGCGATGATGGCCGGAAACGATGTAGTTGGAATTGCGCAAACAGGAACGGGGAAAACGATTGCTTATTTGCTGCCTTGTCTGCGACTATGGAAATTCTCGAAAGACAAACTTCCTCAAACGCTCATATTGGTTCCAACTCGCGAGTTGGTGGTTCAGGTGGTTGAAGAAATAAACAAGCTTACAACCTACATGAATATCGTTGCAGTAGGTGTTTATGGAGGTGCAAATATTAGAACTCAGAAAGATGCAATCTACAAAGGACTCGACATTCTCGTTGCAACTCCAGGTCGTTTGCTCGATTTGGCGCTCGATGGAACATTAAAAACCAAAACAATTAAGCGACTTGTCATTGATGAAGTTGATGAAATGTTGAGCTTGGGTTTTCGTCCGCAGTTGGAACGAATTTTTGATGTACTTCCTCCGAAACGCCAAAATCTAATGTTTTCAGCAACATTGTCGGATGAAGTAGACGCGCTTATCACCAGCTATTTTAGAACACCTCTTCGTATTGAAGCTGCTCCAACGGGAAGTCCTTTGGAGAATATTAATCAGGTTGCATACCAAGTTCCAAATCACAATACGAAGCTGAATCTGCTTAACCACATTCTTGGATTGGAAGGAATGGAACGGGTGCTTTTATTTGCAGGAAGCAGGAAATTGGCTGATAAATTATACGAGCATCTTGAGTCAGAATTTCCGGGCGAAGCAGGAGTTATCCACTCAAATAAAGCGCAAAACACCCGATTTCGGGCCGTTGAGAATTTTGCAGAAGGCAAACAGCGTATTTTAATTGCCACCGATATCCTTTCTCGAGGCATTGATATTACTGGTGTTTCGCATGTAATTAATTTTGATGTTCCGGATGTCATGGAGAATTACATCCATCGGATTGGACGAACAGGAAGGGCTGAAAGTAAAGGCGATTCGATTACGTTTATTCGTGAAAAAGATGCTGAAATGATTTCCCAGATTGAGGAATACATGAACATGGAAATTCCTCGCAAGCCATTCCCCGATGAAGTGGAGATTTCGGAAATCTTAATTGGAGATGAGTTGGAAAGAGTGAATATGCCTGGCTCGAAAGTAAAGATTAAAAAATACGAGTCGGGACCTGCATTTCACGAGAAAAAAGACAAGAATAAAAAGGTCAATATTCGTAAAACGCGTGCTCAGCAAATGCGCGAAAAATACAATAAGCCAAGAAGGAAAGGTTAGTTAAACTATCTTTTTAACGGGCCTACTTGTAAGCCAAACGCCTGTAAAGACAAGTGCCGCAGAGATGATTTTTGGAAAATCCAACTCATCTTTTCCCCAAGCAATGGCAATGAGAGCTGCCAGAAAAGGTTGAATATAAATGTAGATACTCACCACCGAAGCACTCATGGATGCAAGTGCAAATGCATTGAGAATGTAGGCTAAGAAAGTAGCCCCAACAATGATAAATGCGAGTCCGCCAAATGCCCAAGCTGGAACCGATTCCCATTGAATGGCCATTACCTCATATGCTCCAATAGGAATAATGGGAATAAGGCCAAAAAGGAATACGAAAAGCATTACTGTGCTTGGTCTGTATCGTTGCATGAGCGGTCGAATGATTACAAGATATACTGCATAAAAAGCAGCATTTAATAGAATCATCAAATTGCCAACAAAGGTGCTTTCAATATCGGGAGATGATTTGCGTTGAAGAATAAGGACTAGCGCTCCGCAAAGACCAAAGAGGATTCCCAATGCTTTGGTTGATGTGATCTTTTCTTTGGCAATGAGCGCTGCAGCAATAAGCACCAAAACAGGATTTGCTGTTAAAATAATGGCGGCTTCAATCGGAGTTGAAAGACTTAATCCTTTAAAAAAGAGTAACTGGTTGCAAGCGACACCCAGAAGTCCGCAAAGGGCGAAACGGGGAATATCACTTTTTTGAATACGTTCCGTTTTACCCCAAAACAAGAGTGCAAAAAGTAAAATCGCACCCGAAACCCGAAAAACAATAAGGCCAAAAGGTTGGAAAAACCTCGGCATAACCTCTTTGGCAATGGAATAGTTAGCCCCATAAATAACATTTGCTAAAAATGCGGCTAAATGTGCCTTCCAAACTGATTTCATTCGGCGCGAAGATAATGTATCACCAGATGAATTCGCCCATAAATTAAACCTCAAACTAGAATTCGGTTGTGCTGATATTCTATACTGGCACTGCGAAAAATAAAACAATTAACCTTATTCTATACTTCGCAAATACAGGGATATTGATACTCGAAATTAAATAATGAATTCTTTATAACCTTTTTTAGGTAGATGCACGTATAGCTTTTTGATTTACAGAAATGAATATGATTTCAATCACTACAAATCAGTCATCATCAAATAGTCAACTAGTTAAATCTAAAAGATGCAAGACTAGTACCTCCATAAAATCCGAAATTGGAATGAAGGATGAAGCATTGGCCAATGAATTGGAATCGCACTATCCAAACGCGGAGTTGGATGTAATTATTGATAGTTTCCAAGATTTAAGCATTTGGATGGTGAGTTCCGAGTTAAAAATAACGCGAGCAAATAAACATTTCAGGGGTTTGTATTTTGAAAACAGAGGCAAAATTTTTCGAATAAACACGGATGTTGTATCTGTTTTATCGAACAATCAAACGGAAAAAACGACCTTGCAAGACATATTTAATCGATGTTCTAAAGGGGAACAAATTCATCTTGAAATAAAGTTGTTTGGATTTTTGCATGAAATAGATTTCAAACCCTTAAAAACAGCAGATGGTGCTTTTGAAATAATTTGTTATTCCAAGAACATTGAAAAGAAGCGTCAACTAGAATTGGAAAGTGCCTACCAAAACGAGCGTTGGAAAATTGCGGTCGAAGGAAATGAATATGGCATGTGGGATTGGGACATTAAAAAGAACAAGCTTTACTTTTCACCATCCTGTTACAAACTTTTGGGATACGATGAATCGGATGGTATTGATGGACAAGTGGAAGATTGGTGCGCAAGAATTCATCCCGAAGATCTAGCCAAAAGTGGCGGGAATTTGCTCAATATTATTAGTGGAATGTCCGATTCTTTTAAAACAGAAATCCGCATTCGATGCAAGAATGGTGAATACAAATGGATTCACGATCATGGGAAAGCATACGGAAAAGATGAAAGGGGATTTCCGACAAATATTATTGGCTTGATGAAAGATATTTCGGAAAGCAAATTGGCCGAACAACGTTTGCAGGAGCAACTCAATCGACTAGAACATTTTGCACACCTTACATCGCATAGCTTAAGACTTCCCGTGGCAAGTATTCTTGGACTGACATCCCTTGTTGAAGAAATAAACCAGAAAGAAGATCTCATAAAAGTAGCTCAATACTTAAAAAGCAGTGCACTTGCACTCGATGAAGTTATTCGAGAAATGAACGATGCATTAACCGAACACAATCAAGAAAGAGACAGTCGAATTAATCATTCGTTTATTCAAGTAGAAGAGAAAAAATCTAAACGTGCTTAAATTCAAAAGAATTGAAATTCTCAGTCTTTCCCCAAACCAATAATCCGAATCCCTGCAGAAAATGCCGTTAAATCGGGACCCTCATTTTTTTGGAAGAGCGGAGTTAATGCATAATTAGCAAACAAAACAAACGAACCATAACCCAAACGAACGGAAGCATTTACGCGGAAAGGATTGAGGTTGAAATCATCGTTATTCCGGCTTTTTTGACGATCTCCATTTTCATTCACTACGCGTTTATTGTACGATGTAAATTTCCAACCCGCAGTTAAACCGGGTGATACACTTAAACGTTTCCCATTTTTGAATTTATTGGTAGCAAATGTGAGGTACAAAGGAGCATTCAAATAGCCCGTTACCATCTTGCTTTTCACGTAGTCTTTTCCAGACTCAACAACAACTTGTGTTGGCATTGTATCTGAAAGCATTATCACATTTTTATCGAAACGGTAATTATTGATTTCAGCACCAAGTCCAGTAGTAACATAAATATTGTTTTTCAGAATTTTACCTTGCACTTCCCAGAAGTTAAAATTGACTGCAATGGATTTGTTGTAGTTCAATGAATACGAATTATTCACACTATCCATATTGAGACTGTTGTTGGGATTTAAGTAGCCATTCAATCCAAGTTCGAATCCTGACCAAATGCTTGCAGGGCGATCTTTCTTTGGTTTTGAATCGTCATTTTTATTTTGGATTTCGCCATCCACAATCACATCATCGCCGATTTCAATTTTCGATTTTCCATCTTCGTCGAGAATGATAATTTCTTTATTTCTAAACTTGATTCGGGTCGTATCTCCATTCACCAAAGCATTCGATTTTTTTATTTCCCCTTTTCCTGTTACATCAACTTCCATTTTCTCTGGTTCACCTTGATGATAAAGAGTTCCTGCGCCACTGACATTTCCCTTAATCGATTTGCTTGCATTAATTTGTGCATCACCCGCTCCAGAAAGTTTTACTTCGACTTGCTTGGTTTGCAGTTTATATGCTCGTAAATCGCCCGCTCCAGAAACATTAGCTTTTAAATTATCGGCATAACCACTTAATTTTACATCCGATGAACCTGTAACATTTACATCTAAGCTCTCATAGTTTACTAATAAAGTGGCATCTCCAGCTCCGGATTTTTCAATAAGTAAATTTTTCCCTCTTAATGTATCCGAACTATACACATCCGAATTGCCTGCCAGTTCAATACGTGAAAGTCCTTGAGTATGCACATAAATATGATTTTCGGATCCGCCATTTATTTCAAGAACTCCATTAACAATTTGGTATTGAAGTGATTTTAAATCCTTTGCCGAAGCACTGATTCCGGGTTCGTTCGATTGATTAAC
>CAXNGM010000023.1:0-13903 GCA_964201695.1 Bacteroidia bacterium
TGAGTATTGAATATAGATTAGCGCCCAAAAATCAATACCCTGCTCAAGTGGAAGATGTGAAGTTGTGGATTGATTTCATTAAGAAAAATGCAAATCGATTATCGATTGACACAACAAAAATATTCCTCGCCGGTGAATCGGCAGGTGGAACTATTGCACTGAATGCTGCTTATACCTTAAAAGATTCTTCAATTTCGGCTGTTGCAAATTTGTATGGAATCACCTCAACAGAGTTTCAAAATGAAGAACTTCTTGAAAGCAGTATCGATATCCAACAAATACTCAACGATTACCGTGGAATTAACTCTTTAAAATCGATTAGCCCCATTGAACAATGTAATGTTCATGCAATTCCAACCATAAGTATTCATGGGAAATGTGATAAAATTGTCCATTGGAAACATGCCCAAGAATTGGCAATTTCACTAAATGCCCGTGAAATTGAAAACCAACTGGTGCTATTATCTTGGTCGCCTCATATTTTTAATCATCCAGCTTCGGGCCCATCTGGACAAATTACAACGGAATGTATCGATCGATTTTTTCGGCAGCAGTTGAATAAAAAATAACGCAGGATTTATTCGAATCTCAATGCATCAATTGGATCAAGTTTCGCGGCTTTGATGGCTGGAATTAATCCGGATAGAAGTCCTACGACCAAACATAAAATAGCAGCCAAAATCATCCAAGCCCAAGGAATAATGAAGCCCTGATCGAAATACATCGACACGCCGTTACCCATTAAAATTCCCAATATAATTCCTAACATTCCGCCCAATTGACAAATCACAATGGCTTCAATGAGGAATTGATTTCGGATAGTTTTCGATGTTGCTCCAATGGCTTTTCGAACGCCAATTTCGCGGGTGCGTTCAGTAACTGACACCAACATGATATTCATCAAACCAATAGCAGCTCCAATTAATGTGATGATCGCTATGAGCGTTGCGGCAACCGACACAAACGACAAGTTATCAATAAGCATTGCCGAAAGATTGTCGCTTTTGGTAATCTCAAAATTTGCTTGGTCTTTGATTTTCAATTTTCTGATAATGCGGAAAAGTCCACGTGATTCTTCTAATGTTTGATTAATCATTTCAGGCGACAATGCCAGCACATTCAACACAAAAGACATTGAGGGATTTCCCAAATGTTGACGCACATTCTTGACTGGAAGAAGTACTATTTTATCGCCACCAAATCCAAAACTAGAACCCTTCTCTTTCATCAAACCAACCACCTTTACTTTAAGCGCACCAACCGAAATCTCTTTGTCAATGGGTGAGGTTTTGGGGAATAGATTCTTTTTCAATTCCTGTCCGATGATGGCAACATTGGCGCCTGAATTTATCTCAGTTAAAGAAAAGTTTCTGCCTTCCTCCAATTCATAACCCGCAGTAATCAGGTAATTTTCATCGCCACCAAAAACTGTAATGTTTGGATTCGTTTTCAATTTCCCAGCTTTTACGGTTGATATTCTGGAACCTACACAACTAATTCCAACCCGAGAGGGAAAATGAAATTCTTCTTTAAATTGAATGGCTTCTTCGTATGTTATGGTTTTAAAAACAGGCGTTTTCGATTTGCCTTTACCCATGCGAACATTGGATGCACGGTTTCGAATGTTGAAGGTATTTGCACCCATCGATGTGAAATTGGAAGTCAATCCTTCCTTGATAACATCTATGGCTGTTAGAATTCCAACTAATGCCATAATTCCCAAAGCAATAATCATGATGGTTAAGAACGTACGTAATGACTGCGACCGAATGGAAGTCATGGCAATACGAATGTTCTCAAAAACCAAGGGATTCATCTTGCAAAGATAAACTTTCAATTAGACCAGCATTATAATCTATGAATTGATATTTCTTAGGAAAGCAAGCAATTTGTATGTTTGCTAAGGTAAAATCAACTCAAAATGAAACACTTTTTTCGAATCCTATTTTTAGTCATTCTTGTTAGCTCAACTTCATGTAAAAAATGCTACGAATGCACCTGTATTAACGATACTACTTTAGGAGGATGCACACAACTGGGTCAACAACAAGAAATTTGCGACAAAGGGCTAGTAGGGAAATCTTTTCTCACCATCCGAAAATTAGAGTTGGAGGCGGAAGGTTACTCATGTAATTTGAAATAAAGCTGGCTTAACGGCAAATCATTTAACGAAGATACTTCGCCATTTGCTCTTGCATAACCATCGCTTCATTGCGAGCAGCATCGGCAAAGTCAAATCCCGAGGAGGCATACAAAATACTACGAGATGCATTCACCAAAATGCCGATTTCTTCAGTAATTGAAGCTTCTATTACTTCTTGAAGATTTCCACCTTGAGCACCCACACCGGGAATGAGTAAAAAATAATCCGGCACAATGGAGCGCAGTTTTTGCAATTCCTCCACCCGAGTGGCTCCTGCAACAAACATCAATTGCTCTGAACTGGCCCAAGAACTAGCTGTTCGTAAAACATGTTCAAATACGGGTTTACCTGAAACGGTTTCGAGTTGCTCAAAATCGTCGGCGCCAGAATTACTTGTTAATGCGAGTAAAATGGTCCATTTATCTTTCCAATCTAGAAAAGGCTGCACGGAATCCTTACCCATGTATGGAGCAACCGTGACACTATGGAAAGGATAGGTTTGGAAGAATGTTTCGGCATACATCGCAGAGGTATTTCCAATATCTCCTCGTTTTGCATCGGCAATAGTGAAATGTGATTTGGGAATATATTCCAATGTTTTTCTCAGACTTTCCCATCCAGCAATTCCAAGAGATTCGTAAAAGGCAATGTTGGGTTTGTATGCAACACAAAATTCCTTTGTTGCATCGATAATCTGTTTGTTAAATGAAAAAATGGGATCTTCTTCAGTTAAAAGATGCTTCGGTATTTTATTCATATCCGAATCCAATCCAACACAAAGGAAACTTTGTTGATTGCGAATGAATGAGATTAACTCTGTGCGTGTCATTATGCTTCTGTTCCTTCTTGCATGCGTTCGGCGTTTTCCGCAACCTGCAATGCATTGATAAGTTCTTCGATATCTCCACCCACGAATGCAGGAAGATTGTACATGGTAAATCCTATACGATGATCCGTAACACGACTTTGTGGATAATTGTAGGTACGGATTTTAGCAGAACGATCGCCCGTAGAGACCATCGTTTTTCTACGTTTCGAAATAGCCGCATTGTGTTTGGCAAGTTCTAAATCGTACAGTTTGGTTCGCAGCATATTCATTGCCCGAATTTTATTTCCCAACTGTGAACGTTCAATCTGACACATCACCATAATGCCACTTGGCTTGTGGGTTAGTTGCACCTTCGTTTCAACCTTGTTTACATTTTGTCCACCAGCACCACCTGAACGGGAGGTTTGAAAATCAAGATCTGCTGGATTTATCACAACATCGACTTCGTCAGCTTCAGGCAAAACAACCACAGTAGCTGCTGAAGTGTGCACACGACCTTGTGTTTCTGTGGCAGGCACACGTTGAACACGATGTACACCCGACTCATATTTTAAAATTCCAAAAACATTATCGCCGCTCACTTCCATCACAATCTCTTTGAAGCCACCAAGTGTTCCATCGCTTTGGTCAATCACATCAACTTTCCAACCTTTATTCTCACAAAACTTCATGTACATACGAGCCAAATCGCCTGCAAAAATGCTTGCTTCATCGCCACCTGTACCAGCACGAATTTCCAAAACGGCATTCTTGATATCTTCCGGATCTTTAGGAATCAAAAGCAAACGAATACTTTCTTCTAATTCGCGTTGTTCTATTTCGAGAAGTGTAATTTCCTCTTTCGCCATGGCTCGAAATGCCTCGTCGGATTCGGCATACATCAGTTCGTTTGCTGAACGTAAATCGTCGAAAATTTTACGATAACGGGTTCCTGCTTCGACAACGGCTTGTAAATCTTTGTATTCTTTGTTCAGTCGCTTAAAACGCGTCATGTCAGAAATAACTGAAGGATCCGATATTAAAATCTCCACTTCGTCGTATCGTGCACGAATGGCTTCTAGTCTTGGTAAAAGGGTATTGTCTTCCATGAGCGGCAAAAATAGAGTTTTATCCCTCGTATTCGAATGTTCCTTTTGAAGATTGAATGGTTAATTTTTTTGATGCTGCATTCTCAACGCGTCCAACAATTTTTGCCTCAACACCAAATGATTCGGATATCGCAATTAAATCATTGGCTATTTCAGAAGGAACATAGAGTTCCATGCGATGGCCCATGTTAAATACACGGTACATTTCACTCCATTCTGTTTCGGAAGCTTCATGAATAATTTGAAACAATGGTGGAATCTCAAAGAGATTGTCTTTGATTACATGAAGATTGTCCACAAAATGTAAAATCTTGGTTTGTCCACCGCCACTGCAATGAACCATTCCATGAATTTGCTGGCGATGTTTCTCCAACATTTTCTTGATTATCGGCAAATACGTTCGGGTTGGAGAAAGCACCAATTTCCCATAATCGATATCGAGACCAGGCACTTTATCCGTTAGATTAAATTTCCCACTATAGATTAAATGCTCGGGCACTTCGGAATTATAACTTTCTGGGTATTTAACACTTAACTCTTTCGAAAACACATCGTGACGAGCCGATGTTAGTCCGTTACTTCCCATTCCTCCATTATACGAATCTTCGTAAGTCGCTTGACCAAAAGAGGACAAACCAACAATAACATCTCCTTCTTGAATGCGGCTATTATCGATTATATCAGAGCGTTTGATTCTAGCTATAACTGTTGAATCGACAATAAGCGTTCGAACCAAATCACCCACGTCAGCAGTTTCTCCACCCGTAAGAATTACATCTGAGCCCATTGATTTAAACCAATCGCACAGATCTTGATTGCCTTGAATGATTGCAGAAATAACTTCTCCTGGAATGTTATTTTTGTTTCGACCGATTGTTGATGAAACCAAAAAATGATCGGTTACACCCACACAAAGTAGATCGTCGGTATTCATAACCAAAGCATCTTGAGCTATTCCTTTCCAAACAGAAAGATCGTTTGTTTCTTTCCAGTAAACATAAGCAAGTGATGATTTTGTACCAGCTCCATCAGCATGCATTACTAAAGCATATTCTGGATCTGAACTTAAGGTATCAGGAATGATTTTACAAAATGCTTTTGGGAATAAGCCTTTGTCTGTATTACGAATAGCAGCATGTACATCTTCTTTTTGGGAAGAAACGCCTCTGGCTTTATATCGTTCGTTTGCTTGCATCATTATAAAAAAAAACATCCCACCATCAAGGCAGGATGTTCAATAATTTCAATTCCAAAAATTAGTTTTTAGGTTTAGCGGGAGTCTGAACCGGTGCTGCAGGTGTTGGTGCAACAGCTGGATCTTTAACGGGCTCAACCTGTATGTTGTCGCGCTTAATCTCTTGAACATCGGTTTCAACCTCAGTATCTTCATCAACCGATTCAATTTTAGGAGCTTTGAATTCTGGAGATCCAACAGCCGGAACAAACGTGGTACTTGTAATACGGAATTCCGTACGACGATTTACCTGATGTTCTTCTTCCGAACATTTAACTCCGTCTTTACAACGATTCAACAATTTAGTTTTCCCATATCCTTTTGCTGTTAAACGAGCAGGATCAATTTTCTGTTCAATTAAATAATCAACAACCGACTGTGCACGTTTTTGGGATAAGGTGATATTTGATTTAGCATCGCCACGGGAATCTGTGTGCGACATCAATTCAACCGTGATATTCTGATTATCTTTTAATGTTTGAATTAATCCATTCAAAGAATCTTTCGATTCAGGACGCAAATCAGCCTTATTGAGGTCATACTCGATTTTAGGCAAACGGATTGGACCTTTCTTGGTTGTTTTCAAAAAGTAATCTTTTTTGAAATCGCGTCCTACTGTTTCTCCAACGGTGGTTTCAGTTCCTTTGTCGTTTAGGAAATCGGTTGAACTTGAAACAAATTCGTAGGTGTTACTTTCGCGGAACTTGGTATTGTCGAAATAATAAGAACCCGTTTTATCTGTAACTGATTCATACGTCATTCCGTCTTTATCGACCATCGATACTTTAGCACCTACAAGCGGAGCTTTTGTTTCGAAGTCATAAACATAACCACCAATGGTGAAAAGAACTGGAGGAACACTGAATTCGTAAATATCTGTTCCACCTTTTCCACCTGGGCGACTCGAAGAGAAGTAGCCTTTTTCTACTTTCCCTTGGAAGATAATTCCAAAATCATCCGTTTCGGAATTCAATGGAAATTTCAAGTTTGAAACGGCAGACCATTTACCTTTTACCAATTTCGCTTCAAACATATCCAAACCTCCCATTCCAACATGTCCGTTAGAAGAGAAATAAAGAGTTGAATCGTTACGAAGTGTTGGATATAACTCATCGCTTGCTGTATTTACTTGTGGACCCAAATTGATTGGTTCGCCCCAAGTTTTTGCTTTTTTGTCGAACAGTGCTTTCCAAATATCACGTCCACCCATTCCACCTGGCATATCGGAGGCAAAGTAAAGTGTTTGTTCGTCATCGGTTAACCAAGGATGACCAACAGTGAAGCTATCGGCAGCAAAAGGAACCAAAATAGGTTCATCCCAATTATTACCTTTTTTACGCGTTGTAAAAATCTGACACCCTTTAATTTTGTTCTTATCGTATGTGCAGCGTGTGAAGAACATCACACTGAATTTATCATTCATTGCAGCTGCACCGTCGTTATACTTTGAATTTAAAGGTTCTTTAAAAGAAGTAGGAGTACTCCATTTTCCGTTTTTATCGAGTTTTGCCTCATATAAATCGGAGAATGATTCGCCTGTCCAACCATCAACACCACTTCCGATAGAACCTTCGCGACTTGAAGTAAAGATAACCTCCTTGAAATTCTTACGTGTATAAATAGCGGAGAAATCATCAAATTTAGAATTCAAAGGTTGCACATTGCTAACCATATGCTTTGTTGGAGCTGCTTTCCACTTAACAGACAATTTGCAACTTTCAGCTCCGGCAGGTCCACGTGCATCATCTGGCTTTAACTTGATAAATTTATCATATTCAGCTAGTGCTTCATCGTATTTCGCGTTTTCGCGCATCATATCACCCAAATAAAGCACAGCAATTGGATCTTGATACTTTGCTTTAATTGCTTTAACAAGCCATGCTTCTGCTTTTTTGGTGTCCTTAAATGCCATAAAACAGAGAGCTTGTTTGTATGTTACTTCGGCTTTCAGTGCTTTGTTTCCTCGAATATTTTCTGAAGCTTTTTTGTATGCATCTAATGCTTCAGCATATTCTTTGTTGTTAAAAAGTCGATCAGCTTCTCTCACTTTTTTTGACTGAGCAAATGCAGTTGAAACCGAAATCGCCAGCAAAAGCAGGCAAGTAATTAGTTGTTTTAGAGTCTTTACCATAATGGAATTTAATTGCAAAATTCTTGGGCTAAATTAAAAAAAATGCGCTTGTTACAAAAAATCAATCTTCTTTAGTGATTATTTATTCAAAATAGTTCAACAAAAGCATGAATCGCTGAAGAATTACAGGCCTATTTTAATCATGTAAAAACGAGTCAATTAATTAATAAACAGCATCTCCCGATACTTTGGCAAGCACCAAATCTCGTCGTCAACAAGAAGTTCAAGTTTATCAACATGATAGCGAATCGGATCAAAAAAGGACTGAACTTTAACACAATATGCACTTGCTTGCTTGCGAGGATCGACAATTTTGTTGGCAATTTTTCTTGATTCCACCATTTCATCGACTCCTTTTTTAATTTCTGAGATATGTGAAGAAATTTCAGCAATAATTTCCAATTGTGCTTTTGCCGATTTCTGAAATGTCTTTTCATCTAAAATAGATTTTAGACCTTGCACATTTTGAATTATAGCCGTTTGGTATTTTAATGCGGTAGGAATAATTTGATTGGTTGCAATATCCGCAATAACACGCGATTCAATTTGAATCTTCTTGGTATACGTTTCTAATTGAATTTCATAACGAGCTTCCAATTCGCGGTGAGTCAATACATCATTATCTGCAAACAACTTGAGTGCTTGTTTCGAAACAAAGGCATCCAATGCTTCTGGCGTTTTAGCGAAATTGTTTAATCCGCGTTTTGCCGCTTCTTTCACCCACTCATCGCTATATCCATTTCCTTCGAAACGAATGGCCTTCGACTCGATGATGTAATTTCTCAACACCTGAAAAATCGCCTCGTCTTTATCCAATTTCTTCTTTGAAATCAGGGAATCAACCTCGTTTTTAAAATCTATAAGTTGTTGAGTAACGATGGTATTTAAAACAATCATCGATTGCGAACAATTAGCAGAAGATCCTACAGCACGGAATTCAAATTTATTTCCTGTAAACGCGAACGGAGAAGTCCGGTTTCTATCGGTATTGTCTAATAAAATTTGAGGAATCTTTCCGATGTTCAATTTCAAATCGGTTTTTTCATCAGGAGTCATTTTTACGCTTGGCTTTACACGTTGTTCTAAGTCGTCCAAAATGCGTGTTAGCTGAGAACCAATAAACGCTGAAATAATTGCAGGAGGAGCTTCGTTTGCACCCAAACGGTGATCATTTCCAGCAGATGCAATGGCAGCTCGCATCAAATCTGCGTATGTATGCAATGCTTTGATAGTAGTGATGAAAAATGTCAAAAACTGAAGGTTGTTTTTAGGTGTTTTTCCTGGACTCAAAAGATTCTTCCCAGTATTAGTAGAAAGCGACCAGTTGTTGTGTTTTCCGGAACCGTTAATGCCTGCAAATGGTTTTTCATGAAGCAAAATGCGAAACTTATGACGGCGTGCCACTTTACTCATAACGTCCATCAAAAGCTGATTATGGTCAACCGCTAAATTCGCTTCTTCAAATATTGGTGCACACTCAAACTGATTGGGAGCAACTTCATTGTGACGCGTATGAATTGGGATTCCCAATGTGTGACATTCGGTTTCGAAATCGCGCATGTATGCTGCTGCACGATCTGGTATTGTTCCAAAATAATGATCTTCGAGCTGTTGTCCTTTTGCCGGTGAATGTCCAAACAATGTGCGACCTGTTAATGATAAATCGGGTCTTGCATGATACAAGGCCTCATCAATCAAGAAATACTCCTGTTCCCAGCCAAGTGTAGCGGTTACTTTGGTGATGTTTTTATCGAAATATTGACACACATCCACAGCTGCTTTGTCGAGTGCGTGCAATGCTTTAATAAGTGGTGTTTTGAAATCGAGAGCTTCGCCTGTATAGGAAACAAAGATTGTAGGAATACAAAGCGTTCCGCTGATGACGAATGCCGGAGATGTTGGATCCCAAGCAGTATAACCTCGCGCTTCGAATGTATTACGAATTCCACCACTTGGAAAGGAAGAAGCATCAGGCTCTTGTTGAATTAAATTGCTTCCACTGAAAACTTCAATACCTCTTCCATCGGGAAGTGGTTCGAAAAACGAATCATGCTTTTCGGCAGTCGCACCATTTAATGGCTGAAACCAATGGGTAAAATGTGTACATCCTAAGTTCATTGCCCAAGCCTTCATCGATGAAGCAACCTGATCGGCAATGTGACGCTCAATTTGAGTGCCTTGTTCAATCGATCCCCTTACTTTATCATAAGCTTCTTTACTGAGGTATTCGCGCATGGCGAAATCTCCAAAAACATGCTTCCCAAAATAATCGGAAATTTTCTCTGTCGCCGGACCATTCGGTTCATACGTTCGGTTAATGAGCGACTCTAAAGCTTTAAATCGAATTGTAGACATAAAAATATTTTTACCTTTTTTCGGAGACAAAGGTAATTTTCGGAGGGGTATTTCAAAAATAAATTGTGTTTTTTCTTTCAACACCCCCTATTTTTTATCAGCAAGTGAAATTTTTTTGGTTTTTTTCAAACCCGAGGCTGTAACCTGGGGGTTGATTCACAGGATGCACTTGGATGCTAACTATAAACTTTTTCAGGACGAGTCAATGATTCACATACCCCAAACCCCAACCCTTTCCCCTCGATGGGAAAGGGAGCTACATCCCGATATTTTGAAACATTTAACTTTAGATGAAATTTTTCATTTAACCTAGACATGATTAACTTAGAAGAATCTTCTCCCCTTTCTCCTTGCGGAGAAAGGGGCTGGGGGATAGAGGTCCCACGATGCTAACTGCAAACTTTTTTCAATAGGAGTCATGAGGCATACGTTGACCTCACCCTAAATCCCTCTCCTTCCCAAAGGGACCACCATGTGGCAGGCGAGGGACTTGAGATCCTGATTACTCTTAGCAGAATCTTCTCCCCTTTCTCCTTGTGGAGAAAGGGGTCGGGGGATAGAGGTCCGAGGATGCTCGATTGTATACTTTTTCAGGATGAGGCATACGTTGACCTCACCCCCATCCCCTCTCTCCCGTAGGGACCACTATGTGGCGGAGAGGGGAGTTACATTCATCTATATTCAAGCATATTACTTCTTATAAAATTTACATCATAAGCTAAAAGTTCCAAAACGTGAAGCTTCTTCTCCCCTTTCTTCCCGCCACATAGAGTTGCCTATGGCAAAGGGACCAAATGTGGCGGAGAAAGGGGGCGGGGGATAGAGGTCCGAGGATGCTCGATTGTATACTTTTTCAGGATGAGGCATACGTTGACCTCACCCCCAGCCCCTCTCCTCCGTTAGAGGGGAGTTACATTCATCTATATTCAAGCATATTACTTCTTATAAAATTTACATCATAAGCTAAAAGTTCCAAAACGTGAAGCTTCTTCTCCCCTTTCTCCTTGTGGAGAAAGGGGTCGGGGGATAGAGGTCCGAGGATGCTTGATTGTAAATTTTTTCAGGACGATTCACGTTGACCTCACCCTAAATCCCTCTCCTCAAGGCGAGGGACTTGAGATCCTACTTACTCTTAGCAGAATCTTCTCCCCTTTCTCCTTGTGGAGAAAGGGGTCGGGGGATAGAGGTCCACGAATGTTTGATTGTAAATTATTTCAGGACGGGCGAATTTCATTCTACACCAGACTTAAACAAAAATCTTTAATGTGAACCCGTTCGATTCCTTTATAGGTAGCTATTTCAGTTGTTTGATCCATGGTGACCACATATTTCGGGAAATTATCTGGAATGGATAATAGATTACCGAATTCTCGTGCAATAGTTTGCTCATTGATTAAAAGATAAGCAACCTGAACATATATTTTGTTGCCGGCACGTTGCGCAATAAAGTCTATTTCTTTGTTGTTTTCAACACCTACCGTCACCGTGTAACCTGCCATTCGTAAATGGAGATACACCACATTTTCAAGGATTTTGTGAATATCATTGGATTTGTATCCAACAATGGAACTTCGTAATCCGATGTCTTCAAAAAAGTACTTTTCACCAACTTCAAAGATTTTTTTTCCTTCTATTCCTGTGCGCTTCACCTTCGAAATCAAAAAGCAACTTTCTAAGTAACCAAGGTAATCAATGACCACTTGTGGAGAAATATTTACTTTTTGAGATTTCAGGTAATCGCTTATTTTTTTTGAGGAGACTAAACTTCCAATATTGTCGGCTAAAAATGCTACGAGGTTTTCCAAAAAGCGTACATTTCGAATATTAAATCGTTTTACTACATCCTTTAGCAAAATTGTATTGTAGATATTGCTGAGGTATTCGTAAATCGCATCATTTTCGTGGGTTAAATTCTTTAAGTAAGGCAAGCCTCCTATTTGAAGATAGTTTTGAAAAGTTTTATCGGAATCGCTTATATCATTAAACCTCAGGAATTCCGAATAACTCAATCCAAACACCTTGATTTCGATATACCGTCCACTTAAAAAAGTAGCTAGCTCGCCCGATAATAAATTGGCATTACTCCCGGTGCAATATATATCATAATGCTCTCGTGTAACTAAATCGCGCAGTACCGTTTCGAATGATTCGATGTCTTGAACTTCATCAATAAAAAGAGCAACACGTTTATTTTTAATTATACGTTCTTCCAAATAAAGAAACAAATCATCGGCGTGTTTGATGCCTTTAAACTCATGCAATTCTTTATTGATATACACAATTTGCACATCGGAATTAGCGAGTTGTATCATATCGCGCAATTGCATGAGTAAAAAGCTTTTTCCAACACGCCTTTGACCTACAAGAACTTTTATTAGCGATTTGCCAATAAAAGGCTTGATTCTATTCATGTATATTGGGCGTTCAATAAAATTCATAGCTTCAATCGTAGTTTATAGACAGAGGCAAATATACAATAGTTTCATTTATAATTGAAGCTAAATAAATTCATTGCATGTTTGTAATCTATAATAGAAACCTATAAATAAGCAGAATTTCTATAAAAAGACCAGTATGTGATTTCGTTTGTGTGGTTTTGAGGCATCATCAAGCACTAAGGGGTCATATATCTATGAAATCATTAGTGTTATGATAATATAGGACACCCATGGTGTCTAACCCATTTTGTTCTAATTCATTCCATTGTAAATGTGACCTTCGAGGTCGTTTTACATTGGAATATTTGAAAGGAATAACATACGCTTTTCCATGTCCTCTATTGCAAAACAAATGAAACAGGAAAATTCATTCTACAACTCACCGGCTTTCCATTTTGTTGAGCAGGCTTCCATTTTCCAGAAGTGAGTTTTAAAACCCGAATGGCTTCTTTGTCCAACATCGATGCACCAGGAACAGAGCGAGCAACTTGAATATCCGATAAGCTTCCGTCTGTTCTTACTACAAATTGCAAATATACCTTCCCTTGAATCTCATTTTCCTTAGCGTACTCGGGGTATACAATTGTTGTAGAAATGAAATTAACTAAAGCAGACATCCCTCCAGTATATTCTGCATTCTGTTCAACAACAGAATAGATTTTTTCTTCTACTCCATCTGACGTCGGAGGAATTGTAGGAGAAACATCTCCTTTCATCTCCACTATTATTTCATCGCGTATAATAGAAGTAGGTGGAACCGTTTGACTTTTAGAAATCAATGAAATACAGAAAACGAGTGCTGTAAGAATTGTGCGCATGAGAAAAAGAGTTTAAAACCAGGGGAACCTAGGGGAACTGGGGAACCTGGGGATTAATCCCCAGGATACACCAAGTATACAAACATGCACACAAACTTTTCAAAAAACAAACGACCTTCTGCTTATCTTTGCTGCCCTGAAATTTACTCTTATGATTAATATTACTCTTCCGGATGGTTCAGTTCGACAATATGAAAGTGGTGTAACTGCCCTCGATATTGCGAAAAGCATTAGCGAAGGACTCGCTCGAAACGTCCTTGCAGCCAATGTAAATGGTGAAATATGGGACGCAACTCGTTCTATTTCTTCAGATTCTTCTGTGAAGCTTCTTACCTGGAACGACGACGATGGAAAGAAAACCATGTGGCATAGTTCGGCGCATTTAATGGCCGAAGCACTCGAAATTTTGTATCCAGGAATTAAGTTCGGAATTGGACCTCCGATTGAAAATGGGTTTTATTACGATGTTGATTTGGACGGACGTTCCATTTCGGTTGAAGATCTTCCTGCGGTTGAAGCCAAGATGAAGGAATTGGCCAAGCAGAAAAGTGCATTTGTTCGAAAAGACATTAGTAAGGCCGATGCTATTTCCTATTTCACTGAAAAAGGCGATGAATACAAACTCGATTTATTGGAGAATTTAGAAGATGGCACTATAACACTATACGAACAGGGGGATTTCACCGATTTATGCCGCGGGCCTCATATTCCGGATACGGGTTTTATAAAAGCTGTAAAACTGATGAATGTTGCCGGAGCTTATTGGAAAGGCGACGAGAAAAATAAGCAACTCACACGTATATATGGAATCACTTTTACGAAATCGTCGGAACTTGAAGAGTATCTTGTTTTATTGGAAGAAGCTCG
>CAXNGM010000024.1:0-13841 GCA_964201695.1 Bacteroidia bacterium
AGAACACCTAAATCTAAACTAGCATTTTGGCAAACTCCATCAGCAGGGCTGATAAGAATCCAAGGCTGACAAGCATCTTGACGAGCGTAAACTAACGCTTTTTCTGGCCAAGAAGCACAAGAAGGAGTTCCGTAAGAAGTTTCAAAAACTGTAAGGTCGTTTCCAGCTTGATTGCAAATAGGACTTGCAAATTCTAAAACGATTTCACCGCCAAAGCCAAGAGATACAAACTCAACAGAAGAAGAGTTGTTTGATGCTTCGCCGATGTTAACATCGTTTACGTTAATCGCTCCAAGAGCATTGTTAGGGTTGCTACGAGTAACTCCAATTGGAGAAACACCGTCAGCACGCATTCCTTGAGTGAATTCAGAAACAAAAGTCGCATTTACTTGAGCTCCAACAGTTCCAGACACAAGCATTGCTGCTGCGATCATAGACAAACTTGAAAAAGTAGAAAATTTCATAATTTTTAAAAGAGATTAGTTAGGTTGTGTATGCAAACTTACACATAATTATTAACAATGCAAATTACTTTAATACAATACTTGTGTATTTATAGTGCAAATGCCTAAATTAATTAAACTTTAATTTTACTAAAAGTTGGCAGTGCGACTAAAAGTGAAGATTGGCTGTGTTAGATCAAACAAGACGACTATCAATAACTAACAGAATCTTTCACCTTGACCCATAAATATTAAATTACACATATCTATAAACGCTAAAAAAATGGAAGGGCTTGTAAAAAGTACCTAAACCCAATGCAATTAGTTTTTCGCGTTGTATGCAGTTACAATCTTTTCAATATCCTTTGCTTCGTATTTATTGTCCTTAATTAATTGAACAATATCTTCATCTCCTTTGAAATACAGAGCCATGTTTTTCTGGAATTTTTTCTCCAGTACTTCAATATATCCAGCTTGATCTTTCTTCTTTAAGAAGATTGCTCTTTCGTATACATATTTTTGAGGAGTGCTTTCCATTAAAGGAAACCAACCATAATACAAACACAAATCGCCTGTAATTGCTTTGTGCATTGGAGCAGCAATAGCGCCTTCCTCTACGATTATATATTCGAATAGTTTTCCGTCCATAAAATAAGAACTTAATTTTTCTGGACCTAAACGACTTTTCTTGTTTGTAGTATCGAAAAGAAAAATTTTATCCAAGCGTTGCCCAGATTTTGGATCAATGTTGCAAATTTTACCACGAAGCGTGTCACCTTTCTTGGTGCATGCCCATCCATCGTAAACATCCATTCCTTTTGGAATTTGAGCGAATGCTGCATAGGAAAATGAAAAAAAGGAGATGAAGAGTAAAAGGGTTTTCATGATTATGGTATAAAAAGGATGGATAAATATAGAATTCAAACCTAATTTAATTCTTATTAAGGTGCAATATGAAAGTGAAATTTAACATGAAAGAATTTTTACCAACTTCCACCAGCTCCGCCACCCCCTGAACCTCCGCCTCCAAATCCTCCAAAACCACCACCAGAGCTACTTCCGAATCCACCTCCTCCACCTCCTCCAAATCCTCCAAAACCACCTAGGCCTGCTCCTCCAAATGTGCGTGCATAGTTTCCTCCGCCTCCTCCTTTCGATTTAGAAATGAGAATCACTCCAAGAACAATCAATACAAGAATCGCCATAGGAGGAATTCCCTGTTTGTTGCTTTTTTTCTTAAAGCCCTTAAAGGTGCCTTTGAGCATTTGCATCAAATCGGTTGATGCTTTATCTAGACCTTCGTAATACTGCTCCTTTTTGAAATAGGGTAAAAGATCTTCACGAACGATTCTTCCTGCCATGATATCGGGAACGAATTCCTCCATTCCATAACCGGTATTAATAAACGCTTCGTGAGAATCCATCGAAACCAATATCAAAATCCCGTTGTTTCGCCCCTCCTGACCTATTTTCCAAAAGTTAAAAAGTTCTGGAGCGTAAGATGATGCCGGCTCTCCATCCAATGTTTTAAGAATAACAATACACAGTTGAGAAGAGGTACTATCATCAAAAGCCACCAATTTCTTTTCAAGCAAAGTCTTTTCTTGGGCGCTCAAAACTCCTGCAAAGTCATTTACTAAAACAGCAGGCTCTGGTCGTTTGGGAAGATCGCGACTTATACTAGAAAATGAAATTCCAAATAGCAGAATAACAAGTATGCTCCGAAAATAAAATTTAGTTGCCAATGGAAATGTCGTTTGAGAGCTCGTTGCGGTCGTCGGAACGAAATGGGAAATATTCTTTTAATTGTTTGCCGGCCAATTCAATAGCACCAACAAGACCATCAGCCATTTTATTTTCTTTGAATTGGGAAACAAGGAAATCACGGGCCGTATCCCAAAAGCCATCTGGAACAACGGCATTAATCCCAGAATCGCCTAATATAGCAAGCTTCCGATCTTTGCAAGCTACATAAATCAAAACTCCGTTTTTTTCTAAAGTCTGCTCCATTTTTAAAGCATAAAAGACTTCAACAGCCCGATCTACGGCATCCAATTTACACTTGGATTCTATGTGAATACGAATTTCACCCGATGTTTCTTTCTCGGCCCACTCTATCGCTTTCAGGATTTTGTCTTCTTCTTCCTGAGTTAAAAATTTCTTAGCCATTAGAATTTCACTTCTGGAGCTTTGTCAGAACCTGCAGCTGCTTTGAAATAATCTTTTGGTGTAAAACCAAACATTCCTGAGAATAAATTATTGGGGAATGAACGAATATGGCTATTGTAATCTTTCACAACTTCATTAAATGTTTTTCTCTCAACAGCAATTCTGTTTTCGGTTCCTTCTAATTGAACCTGCAAATCACGGAAGTTCTGATTTGCTTTTAAATCAGGATATGCTTCAACGGAAACGAGCAAACGCGATAATGCCGATGAAACTCCTTGCTGTGCCTGCTCAAATTTTTGGAAGCTAGCAGCGTCTAATTTACTAGCATCTACTTTAACACTGGTTGCGCTTGCTCTTGCTTGCATTACTGCTTCCAAAGTTTCTTTCTCGAAATTTGCAGCTCCCTTTACGGTGTTAACTAAGTTGGGAATAAGGTCTGAACGGCGTTGATAAACATTCTCAACTTGAGCCCATGCGCTAGAAACAGCCTCTTGTTTCTCTACCATTTTATTGTAAGAACATCCTCCCATTCCAAATAAAAGGATTCCAACTAATAATACAATTCCAATTGTGACGATACTTTTCATGTGTTTTTGGTTTTTTATAAAAGAGTTGAGCCGGAGAACAACAACCATTCCCGGCTCAAATTAAAGCAAACCAATTTACCTAATTATACAATTCTCATTTATTTCGTCATGATTTCTGAAATTATTTATGGCAGTGCGTCAATATGTCACTAAACTAAATCGATGCTATGAATACGATGAATTGGAATTACTACGCCGCCTTTCAACATAATGGCAGCTTCTGTAGTTGCCCAGATGGTGGTGTCAACCATTTTACTTCCATCACGGTCTTCAAATACAATTTTAACTTTGTTGTGATATAGATTGCTCAAGACCGTTGCTCGTTCGAGCATAGTGCGCCTCTCAGAAGCAGATTCTTGACTTTTTAGAACTTCTTCTCTTGGAAAAACCATATTCTTTACAGTTTCTTTTTCAACTAAAGGCACATTGCGCATAATTTCAGATTTTAAATGTTTATGCTGTCCAATACGGCCTAAGGAAAAAGAGAGTTTCAGATGGCCTATCTCATGCAATTGTTAACCGGATAATATTTTTACTATCCTGAAAAGCAGCAAAACGCCTATCAATTCTACGATTTACGATCCAAACGACCTCTTTATCACAAGTTAAAATCCATTGTTCTTCTCGCTCCTGAGGAAGCAGTTTACTATCGGTAAAATAATCGCTTAAAAGCTTGCGACCATTCATGCCGGAAGGCCAGAAAAAATCACCCTTTTGCCACTTTCTTAAGCACAATTCACCCTGAATTTTATCGACCAAGACCCAGGCTTCATTTTTAGTCGCAAAGCCAATATCAACAGGCATTTCATCAAAATATTCGAGTACTATTTCTGGTTGATGAACATTCTCTTCCGCCGAAACCCTTGTAATCACCTTATTAACAGATAGATAAACTCGATTTAATTGTACTGAATACCCTCCAGTCTGAAAGTGTTGTATATGGGTATTTGTAAGGTTTTGCACTATACATCCACAAAGTCGCCAAGAGAACCCGTATTTTTTTAACAGTTCATGAATCAAAAACTGTGGATTTGCCTCGTTCATTAAATCGCTTTTCAATACCGTAAACCCTTGCTCCGTTTGGTTTACATGTGTCTTAATCCAAGCATTTGTAAATGAAGAAAGTTGCGATTGTTCCGAATTCAAACGCCCGACAGATTCTAAGACCATCTGTAAATAATTCGCCTGTACGTTCTTCAGTTCTGGGAGGAGATTTAAGCGAATTGCATTGCGTAAATACTTATCCGATCGATTGCTTTTATCTTCTCTCCATGTTAATTTATTTGCTTGTGCATATTCGAGCAACGTTTCTTTCGCGAAATCTAAAAGCGGTCTGAAATAAATCCCGCTTTGTTCGCTCATTCCCGACAGGCCCTCACTTCCACTTCCACGCAATAGTTTTATAAAAAAGGTTTCAATTTGATCGTCCGCATGATGGGCTAAAAAAATCCCTTTTAGATGATGCTTCTTTTCAAGTTCCGAAAACCAATCATACCGAATCCGTCTTGCGGCCATTTGCAAGGATTCATTGGGATGAGAAAGCATGCTGTTTTTTGCATCAAAAACTTCTACTTCCCATTCATACATTTCGGCTAGTTGCCGCGCAAGGGCTTCATCTTTTTCGGAATCTTCATGGCGTAAGCCATAATTTACATGCCCAATAATACCAGAGAATCCAGACTTCGAAAGTAAATCAAGCAGTACTACCGAGTCCAATCCACCGCTTAAAGCAAGCATGAAAGGCGCATCTCCGACAGGAAAATTAAAGGCCTCTAGTTTAAGTTGAAAATCCTGAAGTAGACCGCTCATCGAACTAAACTTTGAAGAAGCGCTTCTGCTTTTAACAGACATTCATTGTACTCTGATTTTGCATTGGCTTTGTGAGTAATAGCACTGCCAGTGGAGAATGACAGATATCCATTTGTTTGATTCCATGTAAACGAACGAATCATCACAGCGAAATCGAAATTTCCTTCGGCAGTAAAATACCCCAATGCACCTGAATAAATCCCTCGTCGAAATGTTTCCGTTTCTTCTGCTAGTTGCATCGCGCGTATCTTAGGCGCACCTGTCATAGAACCCATGGGAAATGCCTTCATTAAAGCATCTATTCCTTTGGTTTCATCTTCCAGTTCTGCTTGAATCGTTGAAATCATATGCAGAACCGTTGCAAATGGATAAATCTCACACAACTCTTTCACTACGACACTTCCTGATTTTGCATAATGCGTAAGATCATTCCGCACCAAATCAACAATCATCACATTCTCGGAGCGCTCTTTTTGATCGTTTTTTAATTGAATGCCCGCTTTTTTATCGAGCTCTGAATCTCCTGTTTTTCGAATGGTTCCTTTAATGGGCTGTGAAATTAATGTGTTTCTTTGCTTGTTCAGAAATCGTTCTGGACTTGAACCCATCAACCAAACATCATCGTTTTTCATCAAAACAGCAAATGGCGCAGGCGAACGTTCATTGAGTTTTTGAAACACGGACACTGGATCTAAGTCGGCCACGTGTGCGCTAAATTGCATGCAATAGTTAATTTCATAAATATCACCGCGCGAAATATGATTTTGTAGCCGATTAAAATACTGTGTGTATTGCTCTTCGGTCAAATTGGATTTCATCTCGATAGCATCAAAAACGTTTGCGTTCTTATGTTCCGATTTCTGCATTTTCGCAAAATCCATGTTTCCAAATTCAATTGAATTACCAGCACGATCTTCCCCAATTATAAGTTCGGGTTCAAAAAAAGAAAGCAGCGGGAAATTCGTTAAATCGGAATTGCCTGAAGATAAATTCTCCAAGTTGTTTTTCAAGTCATACGTTAAAAAACCAGGAATAATTGGTGTGTTGCCTGTGGTTTTTAAAAACGATTTCAGTTTTTCCCAAGGAGACTCTTCTTCTTTATATAGTGTTAACGTGTTCGAATTTCCGGCCAATAAAACCCACGAGAATCTCCCATAGCAATCGTCATAACCATTCGATTCTAACAAATACACATGTTTGAATGAATGTGCCAATGTTCTAAATAAAAGAATACGATCTTGAAAAGTCGGTTTCATAGTTGATTCGTGTGCGAAGTTACGAAGGCATTTCACATTCATGTAAATCTATCAACAAGTCATACCTTGAAAAATCAATTTTTTAATTTAAAACGATTGTAGATTTTGCTTAGGTTTGAGCATCGACATGAAAATTTTCTATTTCCCCGGACATTATTATTTATTTATTCGCAACGTTTTTCGTAAACCGCAACGTTTCGGATGGTTTCGTAAGCAATTGTTGTATGAAATTAATTCCTTAGGGATAAATTCATTGCCAATCATTACTATTATTTCCCTTTTCATGGGAGCCGTTATTACCATTCAAACGGCCTTTAATATTGATAGTCCTTTTATTCCGCTGTATGCTGTTGGCTTGGCTACGCGCGACTCCATTATCTTGGAGTTTTCTCCAACTATTATCAGTTTAATTTTAGCTGGAAAAGTGGGGTCGAGTATCGCATCGGAGATTGGTACGATGCGCGTTACAGAGCAAATAGATGCACTTGAAATTATGGGGATTAATTCATCTTCGTATTTGGTTTTACCTAAAATTATTGCAGCGGTTTTAATCAATCCATTTCTGATTATTCTGAGTATGTTTCTTGGAATTGCCGGCGGTTGGTTTTTTGGAGTTATTGCAGGAAGTGTAACAACTACCGAATATCTGTATGGAATTCAATATGCTTTCAGACCCTTCTATGTTTTTTATGCACTAATAAAAACATTGTTCTTCGCATTTATCATCACGTCTATTTCATCGTATTATGGCTATCATACTTCGGGAGGAGCTTTGGAAGTAGGAAGTTCAAGTACAAAAGCGGTTGTTTACAGTAGCATTTTTATTTTGGTGGCGAATTATATTCTCACACAATTGTTATTGGCATGATCGAAGTAAAAAACATCTGTAAAACCTTCGATGACCGAATGATTCTCGATCATGTAAATGTTACATTCGAAGAAGGAAAAACTAATTTGGTAATTGGAAGTAGTGGCTCTGGAAAAACAGTTTTAATTAAATGTTTGGTTGCGCTTTACCAAATTGATGAAGGCAGTATTTTGTACGATGGCCGAGATTTTTCAACGTTAGACGAAGACCAGCGTCGTGATATACGCAAGGAAATTGGAATGGTATTTCAAGGAGGAGCGCTTTTCGATTCTCAAACGGTTGAAGAAAATGTTGCGTTTCCATTGCAAATGTTCGGTAATATGAGCGCTGAGGAACGCCGCGACCGGGTTAATTTTTGCCTCAATCGTGTAAACCTAACGAATGCGAACAAACTTTTTCCGTCTCAACTCAGTGGAGGAATGAAAAAACGCGTAGCTATTGCTCGAGCTATTGCGCTTAATCCGCGATATCTTTTTTGCGATGAACCTAATTCGGGTCTTGACCCCAAAACATCCATCGTTATTGATAATCTGATTCATGAAATAACGGCCGAATACAACATCACAACAGTAATTAATACGCACGATATGAATTCGGTGTTGGAGATAGGGGATAAAATCATCTACCTAAACAAAGGACAAAAATGGTGGGAGGGAGACAAGCAAGCTATTTTAGAAACTGACAACCAAGAAATTAACGATTTTGTTTATGCCTCTGAATTGTTTAAACGCATTCGCAAGGCGTCCAGATAAACATGCAACATCCGAAGGATATTTCGATTAACGATTTTACGTATCCGCTTCCAGATGAGAAAATTGCCCGATTTCCTCTTGAAGAAAGGGACGCTTCCAAACTACTCGTTTTCAAAAATGGGAATATTGCCGATCAATCATTTCGTGATTTCCCCAATCTTTTTTCGAAAGACGATCTTCTTGTTTTTAATCAAACTCGCGTCGTTCAAGCAAGGTTATTCTTTTACACAGCTGCAGGAGCAAAAATTGAGGTTTTCTGTTTAGAACCATTAAACAATAAAACTATTCCTGAAGCCATGCTTGATCAAGCTGAATCGCGTTGGTTATGCATGGTTGGTAATGCCCGAAAATGGAAAGATGCAGAGATTTTGCGTTTAGAGATTAAGAAAAATGGACTTGAATACATCGAGATTAGACTTATTGAAAGAACGAACGATGGTTTCGCGATTCAATTTAATTGGGCCGATTCAAATATAAGTTTTGCGGAACTATTAGATTATGCAGGATTTCTTCCATTGCCCCCTTATTTAAAAAGGGATGTAGATAATATTGATAAGACGCGCTATCAAACTGTGTATGCATTGGAACAGGGCTCTGTTGCTGCACCAACAGCGGGACTTCATTTTACTACGGATATTTTTGCTCGATTAAAATCTCAGGGCGTTGCTTGTTCGTATGTTACGTTGCATGTTGGTGCGGGTACTTTTAAGCCAGTAAAGGCAGCGCGCATGGAAGATCACGACATGCATGCTGAAGAGCTTCACGTCACGATTGATTTGATCGAGTCAATAGCTAATTGTAAAGGGAAAATTGCGGCGGTTGGAACCACAACTTTACGAACTCTGGAAAGTTTGTACTGGACTTCTGTTCGTTTGATGAAAAACCCGGATAGTGAAATTTCTATCGATGTGAGTCAATGGGAACCGTATCAAGAATCGCAAGAAAAACAACCCAGTAGCAAACAGGCATTTTCATTCTTAGCTGAACTTATGCGTTCACGTGGGATGGAAACCATTCAAGGAAAAACCCAAATCATCATCGCTCCGGGTTATACAATTAGAACGAGCCATGTTTTGATTACCAATTTCCATCAACCACAAAGCACGCTTTTGTTACTGGTAAGTGCGTGTATTGGCGATGATTGGAAGTTGGTTTACGAACACGCACTTCAAAACAATTACCGCTTCTTAAGCTATGGCGATAGCTCTGCGCTTTTCGTAAAATAAAAAAGCCCGAAACAGATGTCTCGGGCTCGTGTTTATCATGAACGATTTAGTGAACTACCACCATTTTATTCATGGTAGAAAATCCTTTTTCACCTTCTAGACGATAGAAATAAGTACCAGAAGCTAAATCATTACCCCATAATTCAATCTGATGATTTCCTTGAGTTTTAAATCCAAGGTTTGAACGAAGAACTTCGCGACCATTAATATCATAGGTTACTAGAGATAAAGTTTGCGCATCTGAAGTTGAAAAACGTACTTGACTTGAAGTGCTGAATGGATTTGGAATATTTTGTCCTGCATCTACAGGCAACATAACTTGTTCTTTGATACCAGTTACATCAGTAAAAGTAACCAATGTCCATATTTGCCAGTTTTGTGCTTTGAAATAAGAAGTATCTGTTTGATCTACAGCAAAATTGTACCAGATTCCACCTGTGTTTGTAAAATTGCCATTGTTAAAACCTTCCCAACGAACAACTGAATAAGGAAATTTAGATTTCATCGCATAATCACTTGGAGATGCTGGTCCATTGGGGTTTGAAACATAACCAGCAGCAATACCTAAGGTGTCAGATTTAGGAGCAACGTAACGAAGACCAAGTCCAACTTTCTCACCTACATTAGTTGTATAACCAACAGGCAATGCTAATACATATCCAGCACCTGCTCCCAACCAATTTCCACTTGAAGAAAGAGACGTGTTTGTTACAACAGAATCTGTCCATAAAATGGGTTGTGTTGCAGAAAAAGCTCCTGGTGCAGTTAGCTTCCGAATATCAACATAAAGTTTGTTATCGAGCCCAGAATTATTTTCGTGCGTAAGATAAACAAACACGCTATCGATTGTAATTTGTAATGAACTTGGATAGGCAAATGGTCCAGAATAGGTTTCAATTGGATCCAAAAGGGGATCGGTATATCCAATTAATTCGAGCAAACGAACTCCCACAAAATTGATTGGAATAATGTCTGTGTCTGCAGCTGCAGTATAGTTACTATTGAACGTCCACAGGTAATTGGTTATTGTTCCCAATCCTTGTTCAATTTCGTCAGTTACGGGATAGTCAATAATCAAACTCACATCCGAGCGGTTTGCGTTTCCACTATGCGCTCTTTTTAAAGACTCAAATTCTTCTTGAGGCACCCGAAATTTTTCGAAATCGGTATTGGTGGTATTAACTTGTTGGGCAAATGAACCCAACGTCAAAATAAGTAGGAATGGCGTAAATAGTTTTTTCATAGTAAAATTCATTTGCATAAAAGTAATGATTTAGCTCTAATCAAAAAGAGTTCGTAAAAATTTATTGATGTGAAATAATTAAGGGAGAAACACTCAGCCAACGTTCGTTTTGGATTTTAACAACATAATATCCAGTAGGGTATGATGTTGTATTTAATTCAAACACTGATTGATTTTCGGGAAGAACGGCATTATATATCAATCGACCGTCAATACTCATGAGTGAGACTGACAGATTCTTCCTACTCTCGGGAATGTTAAAATGGAAACTTTGTGCACAAGGATTTGGGTAAATGGAAAAGCGATCGAGGTCAATTGTATTCAATGAATTCAATGTTGTATCAATTACCGGAAAAATAGCAAAATCCAAATCGAAGCCCCAAGTAGCGACAATTCGTTTGTAGTTACCATTCCACTTTTCCCAACTCATCCCAACCGCCGAAACGCTGTCTTTGGCGGAGTTGAAAAGCGCAATACTATCGAGTAAATTCCCAGAGGTGTCTCGTGCAAGACTATCGAAGTTTAAACCAATGGCATAAAAGCTATTCACCAACACAGGTGTGCTGAAAGAAAAATATTGCAGTTCATTGGGGAAAGTCAAACCGGTATCCACATCCGCCATCGAAATGAATGTAGAATCTATTGTATTGGTTATGCCTCTGAAGAAAGGTGCAGTATTGGTTTCGCTCGTATCGATAGTTTTAACTTTCAAACACAAGCGCGATTGTAGGTCAAGAGAATTGTAAGTTTTAGATCCAAACCAAATAAATGCCCCTAAAACACTCTCCGATCGCAAAGGATAAAACGCTTGAAGTTTCTCCGAATCGCCATAGCCATTTGTGCCAGAAACATAACCTCCATTCGGACTTTCAATTAATGTAGCCCCGTTTGACTGAAAAAAATCGATGATTGTATCGGTTTGTGCAATGACATTTTGTGCAAAAACTAAAAAACCAAGGAAAAGGAAATAGCGCATAAGATTCGATTAAATGAAAAACCCCTTAAGCGCAAACTTAAGGGGTTTTGAAATAGTATTCAGAAAATATTAATGAGCAACAACTACTTTTTGAGAAGATGTTCCTTTGTTCGTTGTTACTTGAAGAGTGTAAACTCCGTTAGCGAAATCAACCAAGCTCAATGTGTCTTTGTAAGCCACAATTTTGCCATTAATGGATTTATTGAAAACAACTTTTCCGTTAAGGTCAATTAAAGAAACGCTCATGTTAGATGCTTCTTGAGTTTTAACGTTCCAAGAAATTTGATCACTTGCAGGGTTTGGATAAACTTCCATATTCATTGCAGGTGCATTAACGTTAGCAACTCCAACACCAAGGTCAAAATTCAAATTAATTGCAGCAGTTAAGTCAGATAAATACCAAGTAGGAACTCCGTTAGCATCAGCAATTTGAACAAGTGTAGAATTGTCGTTATCTCCAGCTACTCCGTAAAACAAGAAACGTTTGTCAGTTGCTTCACTTCCCATTGATGCAACATATAAACCGCCAGCAGCTAATGTTTGTTGATCAATTAAAACAGTAAAATACTGAGCAGTTGTTGGGTGAGTTGCAGAAATACTAAAATCTCCAATAGAAAGAGCTGTAGTTAAGTCAGCATCATCATAAAGTTCAATAACTAAGTCTGTATTATCTGTTGAAGCAGCAGCAACCGCGATATCAATTGCTTTAACATCAACTGTATTCACAATGCTGTATCGGTTAGTAACTTTACATGGCTCCCAAGCAGTAAGTGTAGCTGCGCCAGAGTATGTATAAGCAACCGTACCTGTAAGACCAGTTAAACCAGAATATACATAGTTAGAAACAACGAAATCAGATGTTCCTGCATTGTTACTTGGATCGATGTCGGTATTTGCAGAAGTAACTGAAGCACCTACAGAATAATTACCAATTGCATCAGCAGTATATCCAGTTGCAATAATAACAGTGTCGTTTGTAAATGGCTCTACAGTAACAACAGCAGAAGCACCGCTGTTTACCGTTACACCACCACGTGTGATTGTATAATTAACCGTTGCATCTTGAGCAACAGCTCCTTCGTTACGAATAATTGCTACAACTGGAATTTCAGCAACTTGAGACAATGGATACGTTCCATATTCCCAATCTGCGAATGGATCTCCATGATTTAAGCTTGTCATTAACAATTCATAATCTGGTGGAGTAATCAATTTTACATCATCCACCATCCAAGAGTATGCACAACCAGGAAGTCCAGCGGGACCCGCGTATGAAGACGGACTCCAGAATTGGAAACGAACTTTTACGTTTGCTTGTCCACCTGCAGTTGGAGTGATATTCACCTTAACAATTTCAGCAGTAGATGAAGATAGGTCATTGTTTTCTAGTGTTTCGTTCACTGGGTATTTTACCCAAGTTGTTCCGTTATCATTCGATACAAAAACAAATGTAGAGTCATCGAAACGACGGTATTGTTGTTGGAATTCCAAGATTACTCCTGGAAATGTAGAACAATCAGCAGAACCTGACATAGTAAGGCTCGTGATTTGATTGTTTGAGCAATCCAAATCCGAATCAAATAATGCATATCCATTTGCAGCAGTAGTTGACTCAATTGGATCAATTAAAAATGGACCAGATGGAATTGCTGTACCGATAACCCAAGCCCCAGGACCAGCTTCGCTTGTAATAGTCCAATCAGCAGGAACAGAAAAATCATTTGTCCAGATATCAGTTCTGTTTACAGATGATTGAGAAGCTACAGCTGCCTTTTGATGATGAAACGTGTTTTTTGATGAGCGGTTAGCACCGATAGACTGGTTTCCAGCTTTTTGTGCACTTAACGAAACCGTCGATCCTAACAATAGAGCGAGTAAAAGTTTTGATTTCATGTGTTTTTTTTAAGTTGTTATGGATTAAAAATTTGTTTCGAAAACCTAAAACGTAAATAATCGAATTCAGCAAAAATAGAATTATATCTTTTCAAATACCAATTTCTTTTCAATACAAAAAAAGAATCTTATCGCCGCGTTTTTTAATAGGGATAAATTATCGATCGAAATCAAGAAAACGGGTAGAAGAAACTATTAAATTGAAAGCGGAGTAATAAATAAAAAAAGCCCTCTAAAGCGTTTGCTAAAGAGGGCTTTCTAAAAGTATTAAAAAGTGTTAATGTGCAATTACTACTTTTTGAGTTTTAACACCCGTATTCGTTTTTAATTCTAGGGTATACACACCGTTTGCAAAAGAAGCAAGACTTAATGTGTCTTGATACGAAGCAATTTTACCAGTTATGGTTTTATTGAAAACCACTTTACCGTTCACATCAATCAAACTCACATTCATCGAAGAAGCTTCATTACTTTTCACTTTCCAAGAAAGTTGATCAGATGCAGGATTTGGGAATGCTCCAAACTCAACAGATGGGTTAGTTGATAAACCAGTAACGCCAATTGTCGGATCAAAGTTTAGATTAACAGCAGGAGTTAAAGTAGATAAAAACCAAGTTGG
>CAXNGM010000025.1:0-13662 GCA_964201695.1 Bacteroidia bacterium
AGTAGGGTAAGTGCTGTAGGTGAAGTTCGAAGAAAAATGGTTAAGATTCAACAATTATTGGGTAAGGGAAAAGGAATCGCAATGGATGGTAGAGATATTGGAACCACTGTTTTTCCTGCAGCGGAATTGAAAATATTTATGACTGCCGATAAGGATATTCGAACCCAACGACGCTTGGATGAAATGGAATCGAACGGAATTGCAGCAAGTTTCGATCAAATTCAAGAAAACTTATTGCAAAGGGATTTGGAAGATATGAGCCGTGTTGAAAGTCCTCTAAAGAAAGCTGCGGATGCAATTATACTTGATAATACACATTTAACCCGCGACGAGCAACTTGAATTTGTAATTCAGTTGGTAAATCAAATAACTATTAAGTCATTTGCTTAATTCAGGAATTCAAATTTGAAAACACTTCCTTATCTATTTAATTTCTTTTTATGAATATAACCATTGATGCTAATTCAGGTTTTTGTTTTGGTGTTGTTTACGCCATTCAGATGGCTGAAGATGAATTGGCTGCAAATGGATCGCTGTTTTGTTTGGGCGATATCGTGCATAACAACATGGAAGTGGAGAGATTGGAAAAAAAGGGATTGAAAATTATCGATCATCAAGAATTCCAAAAACTACAAAACACCAAAGTGCTCATTCGTGCACACGGTGAACCACCCGAAACGTATAAAACAGCCATCGAAAATAACATCGAACTCATCGATGCATCTTGTCCAGTTGTGCTGAAATTGCAAAACCGTATTCGAAATGGTGTTGAGAATATAGGCGATGGGCAAATTGTTGTTTATGGAAAAGAAGGCCATGCTGAAGTAAATGGCTTGGTTGGTCAAACCAATGGGAAAGCAATTATAGTAAGTGATATTGATGAACTCGATTTGATAGATTTCAATAAACCATTGCAGTTTTTTTCTCAAACAACACAACCAAGCGATGGATTCAAACTCATGCTTGAAGAAATTACGCATCGAATAAAACAAGCGGGACATAATCCAATCGAATTTCTGAGTTCGAACGATACATTATGTCGGCAGGTTTCCAATAGAGAGCCACAGTTATTGGAGTTTTCCAAAGACCATGACGTCATTTTATTTGTTAGCGGGAAGAAAAGTTCGAATGGGAAGGTGCTTTTCGATGTGTGCAAAAGTGTAAATCCACAAACCTATTTCATTTCAGAATGGAAAGAAGTTGATTTGACTTGGTTACAAGGAGCCCAGTCAGTAGGAATTTGTGGAGCAACATCAACACCCATGTGGTTGATGGAAGAAATTGAAGGATCTATTCGAGCAGAATATTCGGCTGCATAAACAGGATTAAAGATTTCCCGATTTTCAATCATATCAATGATGATTCAATGAAATTTATTTCAATCGGGAATAAATATTTTACAAATTGAAATCATTTTTATTTACCTTTGCGGCCCTTCGAAAATCGAGGGTGATGCATTGAGCATCAATTTGTTTAATCATTTTAATTAGTGACGTGATGTCAGAAAACAATCAAGACGCACCAGAAACAACTGCAGCAGTAGAAGTTTCTGAAATGTCTAAAGTATCAGAAAATGCCATTCATTCCATTTCAACAATGGATTTCGATTGGGATTCAGTAGGAAAAAGATCAAGTAATTACAGCAAGCCAGAGCGTGAGCGTATGGAATCGTTGTACGAAAAATCACTTAGTTCAATCACAGAACATGAAGTTGTTGAAGGCGAAATTGTTGCGATGACAACAAAAGATGCAGTTGTAAACATCGGATACAAATCGGATGGTATCGTTGCTTTGTCAGAGCTTCGTTACGATACAGACATCAAAGTGGGCGATCGTATTGAAGTGTATATCGAATCGAAAGAAGATAAAAGCGGACAGCTTTTGCTTTCTCATAAAAAAGCGCGTTCTCTTAAATCTTGGGATCGTGTAAATTCTGCACTCGAAAACGACGAAATCATCAAAGGGTATGTGAAATGCAGAACTAAAGGTGGTTTAATTGTGGACGTTTTTGGAATTGAGGCTTTCCTTCCAGGTTCACAAATCGATGTGAAGCCAATTCGCGATTACGATGTGTATGTTGGAAAATCAATGGAATTCAAAGTGGTGAAAATCAACAAAGAATTCAAAAACGTTGTAGTTTCTCACAAAGCGCTAATCGAGGAAGAATTAGAAGCTCAAAAAACAGAGATTATCTCTAAGCTTGAAAAAGGTCAGGTTCTTGAAGGAACTGTTAAAAACATTACTTCTTATGGAGTATTTGTTGACTTAGGTGGTGTTGATGGATTAATTCACATTACTGACTTAAGTTGGGGCCGCATAAATCATCCAGAAGAAATTGTGAAATTGGATGAGAAAATTCAAGTGGTAATCCTTGATTTTGACGAAGGTAAGAAGCGTATTGCTCTTGGCTTGAAACAATTAACTTCTCATCCTTGGGACAATGTTGATCCAAACTTAAACGTTGGCGACAAAGTGAAAGGTAAAGTAGTTGTTTTGGCTGATTACGGTGCATTTGTAGAAATTGAGCCAGGCTTCGAAGGTTTGGTTCACGTATCTGAAATGTCATGGTCGCAGCACCTTCGTTCAGCTCAAGATTTCTTGAAAGTTGGTGAAGAAGTAGAATGTTTAATTCTAAGTTTAGACCGCGAAGAACGTAAAATGTCATTGGGTATTAAACAATTAATGCCAGATCCTTGGGCTGAAATTGAAGCTAAATATCCAATAAGTTCTAAGCACACTGCTAAGGTTCGTAATTTCACCAACTTCGGTGTTTTTGTAGAACTTGAAGAAGGTGTAGATGGTTTAATTCATATTTCTGACTTAAGTTGGAGCAAGAAAATTAAGCATCCAAGTGAATTCACTAAGATTGGCGAAGAAATTTCTGTTCTAGTTTTAGATACAGATAAAGAAAACCGTCGTCTGAGCCTTGGTCATAAGCAAATGGAAGAAAATCCTTGGGATGTTTTTGAAACAATTTTTACAGATGGTTCAATTCATCAAGGCACAATCACTTCTATGAATGATAAAGGTGGTGTTGTTGCTCTTCCATATGGTGTTGAAGGATTCGCTCCGAATAAACACCTTACTAAAGCGGATGGTACTATTGCTAAAACAGAAGAAACTCTTGACTTTAAAGTGATTGAGTTTGCGAAAGAAAGCAAGAAAATCATCGTTTCTCATGCACGTACTCATGAAGAAGAAAAAGCAGGTTCTACGGAAGTTCGTGAAAGCGAATCAACCGAAAAACGTACTGATGATCCAAAGAAAGCTGCCCGTAAAGTAAAAGAAACCCAAGAAAAATCAACTCTTGGAGATCTTGATGTACTAGCTAATTTGAAGTCCGATATGGAGCAAAGCGAAAAAGCCGCTGCCAAAAAGACTAAAAAGTAATCAGATATAATTCATGCTGAAGCGTCTATCCTTTTTGGATAGACGCTTTTTTTATGCCTAATTTCAATTTGATATTAATTAAAACCCTTTTTTGAAATTTATATTTTGATTAATTCTATCTTTAAGCCCATAAAAAAACTATGTCGCCCCGAGTTATTCTGGACACAGATCAATTTCAAAGAACACTTAAACGTCTGTGTTTTCAGTTAATTGAAAATCACAGTGCTTTTGAAAATACGGTGCTTGTTGGACTCCAGCCTCGCGGGACTTTGCTTTCTAGATGTATTCATCAAGAACTCTCACAGCTTCTGGGTAATTTGCCTGTTTATGGTGAACTTGATACAACATTTTTCAGAGATGATTTCCGAATTAAACCCTTGGTTCCATCTACCACTTCAATGAATTTTGATATTGAAGGTAAAAAAGTGGTAATCATTGATGATGTGCTTTTTACTGGCAGATCAATCCGAGCAGCACTTGATGCACTTCAACATTTTGGTCGCCCAGCTAGTGTTGAGTTATTGGTTCTTATTGATCGTAGATTAAGTCGACATGTGCCCATTCAACCCGATTATACAGGTGTTTCGGTTGATGCGATATTTTCAGAGAAAGTGGCTTTACACTGGAATCAAGATGCAACGTTAGCAGAAGTAATACTAAAAAATAAGGAATCTTAAATATGCTGAGTGTCCGCCATTTGTTAGGAATTAAAGACCTTCTAAAAGAAGATATTGAACTGATACTTCATACGGCCGATAATTTTTTGGATGTGATTAATCGTCCCATTAAAAAAGTTCCTTCTTTGCGCGATATAACCATTGTTAATCTCTTTTTCGAAAACTCAACACGCACTCGTCTTTCTTTTGAATTAGCAGAAAAAAGACTTTCTGCCGACGTCATTAATTTTAGCGCAACTTCCTCTTCAGTTAGTAAAGGCGAAACCTTAATTGATACAGTCAACAATATTTTAGCAATGAAAGTAGATATGGTTGTGATGCGCCATCCCAAGCCCGGTGCAGCTCATTTCCTTTCTCAACATGTGAATGCAAAAATTATCAATGCCGGCGATGGAGCACACGAACATCCTACACAAGCGCTTCTTGATGCCTTTTCGATTCGACGCAAATTTGGTACGCTAGAAGGTGTTAAGGTTGCTATTATTGGTGATATTTTACACTCTAGAGTAGCACTGTCTAATATTTTCTGTTTAAAAAAAATGGGTGCCGAAGTAATTGTGTGCGGTCCGCCCACCTTAATTCCACGCAACATCGAAAGTATTGGCGTTCGAGTTGAACATGATCTTAAAAAAGCATTAATGTGGTGCGATGTGGCGAATATGCTTCGTATACAAATGGAGCGTCAGGATATAAACTATTTCCCTTCCATTCGTGAATATTCGATGCAATACGGACTTAATAAAGAGGTGCTCAATAGTTTAAACAAAGAAATTCTAATTATGCACCCCGGGCCCATTAACCGTGGTGTTGAAATTTCCTCCGAATTAGCAGATAGTAATCATTCTATTATTCTTCAGCAAGTCGAAAATGGCGTTGCTGTTCGAATGGCTGCTTTGTATCTCTTAGCAAATCGCCCCGATTAAGCTAGGTTCCTCGCCTTCATTTTTATAATTAGTTTATTGCGCTTTTCATACATTTTGCGTACGTTTGGAAAAATGTTTTAGAATATGAAATTCGCTCAAGAAAAAACAGAGCATTATACAATCTTAAAAGTGTTATCCGAAAAACTGGATAACAGCGTTTCTTCAGATCTTAAATCCGAATTCCTACTTTTGAATAAAGATGGTGTGTGTAACATCATTTTGGATTTAACCGAAACGCGTTATTGCGATTCATCAGGATTGTCTTCTGTTTTAGTTGCCAACCGTTTGTGTAAAAACGACAATGGAACACTTGTTCTTGTTGGATTGCAGCCTAGTGTTCGTAAACTAATTTCCATTTCACAACTCGAACCGGTTCTTCAAATTGTTCCAACAGTTAGCGAAGCAATCGACTATCTATTCATGGAATCAATCGAAAAAGATTTAAATAAAAACGACTAAATACAACTCCTATGATTAAACGTTACTTTTTAGCTGCAGTAATTGTAGCAACATCTTTCGGATTTTCAAATGCGCAATGCGTACCTGATCCAATCTATGCCGATTCATCTTTTAATATCTGGCCTGATACCATTACAAATTTGCCATGCGCTTTTGCCGATAATGCAGCTGGTTATGATGAAGTTATCAATCTTAAAACATTGGCCGATACGACTATCAATGTTACCGGATTTGGTGACATAACTGCTTATATTTCAGCATTCAGAGTAAATGGCGTTTCTGGTTTGCCAGCTGGATTCTCTTATGCTTCCAATCAAACTCCTTGGAACAATGGAGGAACTTCACCTAATTTCACTTCAGTACAAGGATGTATGTCTGTTTTAGCAAATCAAGCAGCATTGCAAACCATTATTGCAAGTAATCCAAATGGGGCTGATTTTCCTTTAATTGTTACAGTTGATGCCAAAATTAGTTCTACCAATAACACATTTGCTAATTTTGTTTTAGCAAACAAGTGGCTTTCAGAAGTTACTACAATACCTGGAGTTCAACCCATTCCGGTTCCTGGGTATGTAATCAAAGTGCGTCCGAGTGCTGCTGGAGGTTGTCTGCCATTAGCAACACTCGATTTACAATCAACGTCTTTTGATGTTCAAGGTAATTTCCCTAATCCATTTACTGGAACAACGGAAATTCGTTTCACTAATGCTAACAGAAGTGATGTTGAATTTGAAGTACGCAACATGGTTGGTAAGCAAATCTTGAATCGTACAATCAAAGCGGAGCGTGGTCAAAACAACATCAGCTTTAATGCAGATAAATTTATTCCAGGCATCTACTTTTATACAATCAACGATGGCAAAAAATCCATCACCCGTAAAATGATTGTATCTTCCAACTAATGTGAAGTTTTTATTGAAGCCCTGTCTGTAAATATACGGACAGGGTTTTTTTATGCATTTCTCCCGCTTTATTCCATTATGCACGATGTTATTTGAGCTTACAATTTTAGGCAGTGGATCGGCCACTCCCACACTTTCACGTAATCCGACTGCGCAGCATTTACGAATCAACAATGTTGAATTTTTAATTGATTGTGGAGAAGGAACGCAGCTTCAAATGCTGAAGTTAAAATGTAAGGCAAGTAAATTGAAGGCCATTTTCATTTCTCACCTTCATGGAGATCACTTTTTAGGTTTGCCTGGATTACTTTCAACCATGCATCTTTTGGGTAGAAAAAACAAGCTACGCATATATTGTCCAGCGGGTTTGGAAGATATTTTAAATCAGATATTCATCGCTTCTGATACCGATTTACGCTATCCTCTCGAGTTTATCCATACCAATCCAAATGAGAAAGAGCTGTTAATAGATACACTCAATTTCACCGTTCATTCTTTTCCATTAAATCACCGCATTCCCTGTACTGGCTTTTTATTTTCAGAAAAACCACCGCCCCGAAATTTGCGGTCGGATAAGATCAGTCAATACAAGGTTCCCATTAATCATATGAAGACGATTAAAGCGGGTGCCGATTTTATATTGCCGAATGGTGATGTGATTTCAAATGCCGAACTTACTTTTCCAAGTAAGAAATCGGTGAGCTATGCTTTTTGTTCCGATACTGCTCCTCTTGATTCTTTAGTAGAAGACATTCATGGTGTTGATTGCCTTTACCATGAAGCCACATTTTTACACGAGTTAATTAACCGAGCGCAAGAAACATTTCATAGTACCGCTATTCAAGCAGCTCAAGTAGCCATTGATGTTGGTGCTAAACAGTTGTTGATTGGTCATTATTCTTCACGTTACTCCGATATTTCCGATTTGCAAACTGAAGCAGCATCGCTTTTTGAAAATGTTATAGCTGTTGAAGACGGAATGATTATAAAAATTGTTTAGTTACATTGTTCCCCAATACATAATTGTGTCTATATTTAGTGCATTCGAAATTATGTCCATTACCAAAGATCATATTCTCATTGAAATAGTTAAAGACAATCCACTGCTGGCTTCAGTTGTGGATCGTTTCGGTATTTCATTCTCGAATTGGACACTGAGTATTGAACAAGCGTGTGAGGTCGAAAAAGTGGATGTGAGCTTGTTAATTGAGATGTTAAAAGCATTTTCAGAAAACAACTATTTTCCAGCCGAAGGGTTAAAACAATTGCCCATAGAATCGCTTATCGAATATCTCATTAAAACACATATTTACTATCTCAATTCCCGTTTGCCACATATCGAGCAATTCATCGATTTGCTTATTGCTCAATACGGAAATCTAGATTTACAATTGTATTTATTGAAAGATTACTTCCAAGAATACAAACGCGATATGTTGGATCATATCCGTTCAGAAGAACGAACATTGTTTCCATATATCTTGAAATTGATTCGTGCATCCGAATTGGAAAATAAAACCTCCTCACAGATTTTTAACTTGCTCGAAAAGAATGCAATTACTCAATTCATCAATGAGCATCATCATGTGGAAGACGAGTTAGCCGAAATACGTCGCCGGTTGAATAATTACTCAGAAGCCAATAATCATAAGGTTCAGACTGCCACCTTATTTTTCGAACTCCGAATGTTCGAATTGGATTTGTTTACACACAGTAAAGTAGAAGATGAGATTCTCATTCCGCGTGCAAAAGAAATAGAATCGAATTTGAAATCGAAATTGCTTTCGAAAGCAAAATTGAACTAAAAATCAAATTGCTTAATAACTGATTCTGCTTCTGTTTGAGGATTTATCCAGTGTATTTCTTGCTTATTTCTCAACCACGTTAGTTGCCGCTTCGCATATCTTCGGGTATTTTGTTGAATCAATTCAATAGCTCGATTCAAACTAATTTCACCATCAAAGTAAGCGAAAAGCTCTTTATAGCCGACGGTTTGTAATGCATTGAGATTTCGGTGGGGGTACAATTCCTCGGCCTCTTTCAACCAGCCTTGCTCGATCATTTTTTTAGTTCTCGCATTAATGTTAGTATACAAAGTTTCGCGAACTAAATCGGTAGCGAGGTAAACAACTTTAAAATCTCGTTCCGCCATTTTCTTTTTTCGCAAACTTGAATAGGGAAGACCTGTTTTCCGAATTACTTCTAACGCGCGCATTATGCGTTGTGGGTTGTGAATATCGACCTGTGCATAATAGACAGGATCTAGATTCTGTAATTCAATTTGCAATGCTTCCAATCCAGAATGTGTGAAAATAGAATCAAGTTCTTGCCTTATTTCTGGGTCTGACTCGGGTAATTCATCAAATCCATTCAGCAAGGCGTCGATATACAGACCAGTTCCTCCACACACAATTTGAATTGGGTTTTCCTTAAATAATGTGGCAAGAGTTTCTAATGCTTCTTGCTCAAAAATACCCGCATTAAATGGGTTCTGGATACTTTTTGAACCAATGAAATAATGAGGCGCTTCATCAAGTTGACTTTCGTCGGGTGCTGCACTACCTATACGCATTTCCTTGAAAACTTGCCTCGAATCTGCTGAAAGTATACTGCAATTTAATGCTTGAGCAAGCCGAATACTTAAAGAGGTTTTACCAGAACCAGTTGGACCCGAAATGACTATTAATTGCGGTTTTTGACTTCGATCATTCATCGAAATCATTTCCGCTACCACTGCTTCCGTAGCTTCCGTATTCATCGTCATCTCCACCGCCACCTTCCGAATCATAATCTTCGTCGTCGCTTCCAAAAGCATCTTCTTCCGATGCATTTTCATCCACTTCGGTCGTATTGTTAAATTCTTCGGCAAGCTTCGCTATTTCATTATCTGTTTCCAGATCTTCTTCATTCAAGGTAACTTCCTCGTGTTCAACATCAGGAGCATCATCATCGTCCTCATCTCCGGCTGCTCCAGCAATAGCCATCAACAATAAATCATCGTCTTCGGCTTCCGTTTTTACACGGGATCTTCTTCCTCGTCCATCTTCTGCCGGTTTTTCTCTAGTCGGAATGATTAAAATTTCTTTGTATTGAACAGGAGGAATACCAATAGAACTGAAAACTTTTGGGTATTCTGTTTTGTATTCTGGCGAGCCCATGATTTTAATCAACTCAATGTTGAAAGCCCATCGAACAGTTTGGTCGTAAATAAAAATAAACTTTTGATGAGGATCATCGATGTGTTCGAGCAACTCAACTTTCTTCAATTTTCCAAGATCTTCTCCGCTTAAAGTTCCAATTGATTCTCCTTTTCTCCAGTTGTGATCGGCTAAGAAAAATTCACCAACATGCTTGTTGTCAAATCCAATCGATTTGAGAATTTCTAGGAAAAAATCCGCGAAACTATGATCCACTTTCAGGTCAATATCGCGGTAGATATCATCGTAATCGTCAAATATGACGCGGAAACGCAGTATGCTCATGTTTTATTCGTTTTCGGTGATCGATTCTGTTAATATTTTTTGAGGTTTCAACCCCAGCTTTTCTCCTTCTTTCAACATGAATTGATAAGCTTCTATGAATGAATTTGGAATTTCTCCATCCAACATCGCTTCTCGAATTGCATTTTTTATTAAACCGATTTCTATACTTGGTTTGATGCCAAAAGTTTCCATAATATCAATTCCACTAACCGGTGGTTGCCAATTACGAATTCGATCCTTTTCTTCAATTTCGATTAGTTTCGATTTTACAAGTTCAAAGTTAGCTAAATACCGTTTTACCTTCTCTTTATTTTTTGAAGTAATATCGGCGGAACATAATGTCATCAAATCATCGATGTCATCACCAGCTTCAAATAAAAGACGTCTTACTGCTGAGTCTGTTACAATTTCTTTGCTCAAAACAATGGGCCGCAAATGAAGGAGAACCAACTTTTGCACATACTTCATTTTCTCGTTTTGAGGCAATTTCAGATTCCTGAAAATATGGGGAACCATCCTTGCTCCTTTGTCCTCGTGGCCATGAAATGTCCATCCATGATCTTGCTCGAATCGTTTGGTCGCAGGTTTGGCTATGTCATGCAAAATAGCCGCCCAGCGTAACCACAAATTCTCAGTATGTAAACTGATGTTGTCAAGAACTTGAAGCGTATGATAAAAATTGTCTTTGTGCCCTTTTCCTTGAACAATATCAACCCCAAACAAAGCAGCCATTTCAGGGAATATTATATGCAGTAATCCAGTGTCGAATAAATGATTGAATCCAACCGATGGAATAGGCGATAACACAATTTTATTCAACTCATCGGCAATGCGCTCTTTGGAAACAATACGAATACGTTCTTTATTTCTGCTAATAGAAGCAAGCGATTCTGCCTCAATCTGGAAACCCAATTGACTTGAAAATCGAATGGCTCGCATCATGCGCAATGGGTCGTCGCTGTATGTTTGATCGGGTAGGAGAGGTGTTCGCAGAATTTTATTGCTTATATCTTCCAATCCGCCAAATGGATCAATAATCTCGTTGCTCTCACTGTGAAGAGCAACCGCCAAAGCATTAATCGTAAAATCTCTTCGCTCTTGGTCTTCTTGGATTGTTCCGTCTTCAACAAGGGGTTTCCGGGAATGATCTCGGTAAGATTCTTTTCGAGCACCAACAAACTCCAATTCAATGTCTTCCAAATGAATCATAGCGGTTCCGAAATTCTTGAAGATATTCACCTTGACACCTTTCCCCAATTTAGAAGCAACTTTTTTTGCAAGATCAATTCCGCTTCCCTCAACAACAATATCAATGTCTTTACACTCTCTTCCCAAAATCACATCGCGCACATAACCGCCAATAACAAATGCACGAACATCCAATTCTGCAACCGCATTGCGGAGCAAATCGAAAACAGGACCGGTGAGATTTATATGTGTCAAAACGGCCGCAAATTAAGGTTTTTCTTGTGTTTGTATAACTTAGTTAGAAAGCACATTTTCAGGCATTATCGATTCGGCACATTGAAAATGACCTTTCGGACAAGTCTTAAATCCATGCAAACCACAAGGTCGACAACTAAGTTCTTCTTTCGTTTCAATGATTCTTGAATTTTCAGAAAGTGGTCCAAATCCAAACGAAGAAACGGTGCTGCAGAAAATTGCAGTTACTGGAGCATTCACACTCGAACATAAATGCATGGGTGCAGAATCGTTCACATAGTTCATTGTCGCGCTGCGCATCAGTTCCGCCGATTCTAATAAACTCAAACTTCCTGCAAGATTTATTACCTGCGGATGTGTTATGTTTTCAAGTATTTCCTCACAAAGCTGATGGTCGCCCGGTCCACCAGTTAGATAAATTGTTTGTTCGCTTGGAATTAGATTAATAAGTTCGATCCACTTATTTTTTGGCCATTGTTTCGTAAACCAAACGGATGCCGGAGCAATGCAGCTATAATTTTTGGGCGTTTCAAATTTCAACGGTGCAGGGTAGAGTCGAGGTTGAATTGCACCCTTAATGTTGAGGTGTTTGATGAGTTCTAAATTACGAGCACATTCATGCAAACCATTACTTACCGTGTGATTTACTTTATGTTTGAAAAAGAACGAGAATGGATTTTTTCGGAATCCACTTGTTGAAATTGCTCCCGAAAAAGCTGTTAAAAAACCCGAAGCCGCAAAGCGTTGACAATTGATTACGAGATCATATTTCTGCCTTCGAATAGCTACAAGTAACAATAATAGATTTTTGTACTTACCCGATTGCTTATCCCAAACAAAAACAGTTTTTAAAAATGGATGTCCTTGAAAAAGCGTTTGATTGCCTTTACGAACAAGCATGTCGATTCTTGCTTCCGGATAATGAGCATGTAAAGTTTCGAGCAAGGGTGTTGCTAAAATGACATCGCCAATAAAAGCTGTTTGGATGATAAGGATTTTTTTCAAAGCGGAGGCTTCAACTTAGTCGAGTGAGAAATTAACACGGACAGTAATCGACGCAGTTTTATTTCTCGATGAAGTGTTGAATGTTCCTCCCCAAGAATAATCTTCGTTGCTGTTTTGACCGGTAATTTGGAAAATTCCCATGTCGCCAGTTTCCATTTCTCCGAGAGAAGCACCAGCATTTTCAGCAATTTTTTCAGCACGGATGCGAGCATCTTTTGCCGCTGCTGCCAATAAATCAATTTTCAAATCGGCCAATTTGGTATAGTAATACCTCGGTTCGCTCGAACTTAATTCAATGCCTTCATTGATTAGTTCGGTAACTTCTCTCGAAACAAGTTCAACCAGATTCACATTTTTTGATTCGATGTTCACCTTTTGACTCAATTTGTATCGTGCAAAAGTGTTTGTCTCTGAGCCATCAGGATAACGTTGAGTTTCATATTCCTTCTCTATTTCTACTGCCGAAAAAACCACTTCATTCGCACTAATTCCTTTGGTTACGATATATTTTTTTACACGTTCTTGGTCCGATTTCAAGGAGTTAAACGCTTCTTGCAAGTTAACGGCTCTGCGAGAAAAACTTGCCGACCAAACGATCAAGTCGGAATTGAAATCACTGCTGGCCAGACCTGTTACAGAAATTTGACTTGGAGTACGTTTAGATTTTAAGTATGAATTTCCTAAAATCCAAGTACCTAAAATGATTGCGATTGGGATTGTGAGTGTGGGAAGTAAATTTTTCATTTTATACAGCTACATTATACTCACGAAGAGCTTCGTTTAAAGAGGTTTTCATATCGGTACTAGCCTTTCTTTGTCCAATAATTAAAGCACAAGGTACTTGATAATCGCCAGCCGGAAATGTTTTAGTATAAGAGCCAGGAATTACTACTGAACGCGCAGGTACTTTTCCTTTGTATTCGATTGCTTGATCTCCAGTTACATCGATAATTTTTGTGCTTTGAGTAATCACCACATTGGCACCAAGAACAGCTTCTTTTCCAACATGCACACCTTCAACCACGATGCACCTTGAGCCAATAAAACATCCATCTTCAATAATAACCGGACTTGCCTGAACGGGTTCGAGCACGCCGCCTATTCCAACACCACCGCTTAAATGTACATTTTTTCCAATTTGCGCACATGAGCCAACGGTTGCCCAAGTATCCACCATCGTGCCTTCGTCTACGTATGCACCAATGTTCACATACGAAGGCATAAGAATCGTTCCCGGAGCAATGTAACTTCCATAACGCGCAATAGCATGCGGTACAACTCTTACTCCCAAGGCTGCATAACCAGTTTTTAGTGCCATCTTATCATGAAACTCAAAAGGTCCTACTTCAAGGGTTTGCATTTGTTGAATTGGGAAATACAT
>CAXNGM010000026.1:0-12973 GCA_964201695.1 Bacteroidia bacterium
TTGCATTGTATGTTGCCAATACCGAATGCTTCCCGTTTTTTAATATGTAATAGTGGTTGCAGATGGGATCAACTTTCAGAAAATCGGAGGGTGCGCAAGTGCCATGACTGTATATTTGATCAATAACGGTAACACTTACTCCATTGATTACTGATTTGCCCGTGTAAAGGTCATCTACATTTTTAATTTTCCCGGTTTGAAAATCTTCGCTATGAAGGTTTAATGATTTAGCTTTTAATCGAAGATTTATGTCCTTGGTTACTAGAACTACTTTTTGATCAGGATTTTCTTTGCTCAATGCTAGCGCCGAATTTATTATTCGATGGTCGGCTTTGTCTTCTCCCAAAATTTGAACGGCATCGATATTTCCTTTGCCATTCATCTCTACTTTAAATCGTCCTAATTTACCTCCTAGAGGCCGCCAATCTGTGAGAATAAAATCGCCCGACAAACGATCCATTTCACGAATAAATTCTCGTGCTTCAAAATTCTTGGTGTCGTTTCCTTTTTTAAAATTATCGAGTTCCTCAAGAACCGTAATAGGAATTGCAACATCGTTATCGTCGAAGCTATAAATTGAATTGTGATTGTATAGAATGACAGATGTATCTAGAACATAAATCTTCTTTGATTTGATTTTTCGAGTTGCCATAATTTGATTTTATGCTAAACTAAACGTAATTCAAATTCCATAGTATCCAATTTCATCCCGACTTATCAACGATTTTCAACAATTCAAGTGAAATATTCATAAAGACTTACGACACAATTAACCTAACCCATATTTAATTTAATAATCTGCAATTTTCTAGAACCATGTGAATTCACTACTTCAAAAAAACAAATAGGTTTAGATTGCTGATTTTGAGTAAATTAATAATATTATTTTCCGGGCTTCCCCATGACTTTTTATTTAAAGAGAGATTATTTTAACATTTTCAAATAATTTTGTTGAAAACCATTTGCACATTAAGGACTATTGATTACTTTTGCAACCCTTTTCTAAAGAAGAGGATAACAAATCTTTCTTAATTATGTACGCAATTGTAGATATCGCAGGTCAGCAATTTAAAGTGGAGAAAGACCAAGAGCTGTTTGTTCACCGTCTCGATAATAACGAAGGTGACTCTGTTAATTTCGACAACGTTTTGTTGATCGATAATAATGGTTCAGTGATGGTTGGAGCTCCCACCGTAAGCGGTGCAAGCGTGAGCGCCAAAGTGCTCACACACCTTAAAGGTGATAAGGTAATCGTTTTCAAAAAGAAACGTCGTAAAGGCTATCAGAAGTCTAACGGTCACCGTCAATCATTCACTAAAATTCAGATTTCAGGTATTAACGCCTAATCCTAACAAGAAAACATGGCACATAAGAAAGGGGCGGGTAGCTCCAAAAACGGTCGCGAATCACATAGCAAACGTCTTGGTGTGAAAATTTTTGGTGGTCAACTGGCTATCGCAGGAAATATCATCATCCGTCAACGCGGAACCAAGCATCATCCAGGCCTTAACGTAGGAATTGGAAAAGATCACACTCTGTTTGCTCTTGTAGACGGAACGGTACAATTCAAACGTCGTAGCGATGATAAATCGTTTGTGTCGATTGTTCCTTTCGTAGCAAATTAATTCTTTAAAATTTAATGGGCCTCTGTATGATAAATGCAGAGGCTTTTTGTGTTGAGGTTACCGTGCTGCGCACAACCAGAAGTTCGGAATTTGGTGAACGTGATGTTTTAGACAGCAAGAATGTAACAAAAGTCGACAATGTTTCATTTAACCCAATACCCAAATTTTTGGTGAGAGCTGTTACATGCTGGGCTTTTCTTCATCCCGATATTTTTCTCATTACTGTTTCTAGCGGTCCATTTTTAAATTTCCTGCTCCAAAAAATACTGAATACGAAACTAAAAATATAAAACACAACAGAATAGATAAGTATGTAAATTGATGCAGTTGGTTTTTCGTCTTCAAGTAAGCCAGTATAATGCTTGCCTGTTAAGAAAGCCAATAAAATCATTCCAATGGTCAAGTGAATAACATAATGCGATAGTGTCATTTGTCCTGTTTTTTGTAGGGCTAAAATGAGTTTAATATTTGAAAACTTCTCTCCGATTACCATACAAATTGGAATTACCATAAATGCAAAAGCTATTGTCACCAATACAAAAGGTAAATAAGGCGGAAAATATTCAGCCATAATGTAATCGCTCCAAAATGTATTGAAAAAATGATGCCGAACCATTAAACGTAATGCTTGAATGATTATAAAAACCACAAGTCCAATTAGGAAAATATTTCGCTTGATAAGTTTGTCTTGCCAATTTAATCTTCCAAGCCACATTCCAATAAGAAAGAAGGAAATCCAGGGAAATATTGAATTCCACCCATTATAGAAGGTATTTCTCAAAAATCCAATTGGTGTCCAAAAATCTTTGTATTTGAAAGCGGTAAAATCCCAACTTGTGTCAATTGGAATAACAAAAAGTAAGAAATGAAAAATGATGATTGCTAATAAAGCTCCCAGTAAATAATAACGTTTCGGGACGAAAAGCAGAAAAGCTGCCAAATGCATATAACCACCATAAAAATGCAAAATGTCGCCCGACCACCAATTGTATAGTAAAAGTCCTAAGGCGAATAAGAACCAAGAACGTTTCAGGATTATAGATTTTAATTTTGCCTTTTCTTCTTTATTGTATTCGTTTCTATTTGTCATTAATGAAACGCCCATGCCAGCACAAATAATAAAAATGGCAGTTGAATTCCCTGTAAAGATGTTGAGAAAGTGTCCAACAGTGTCAGTTGGTGCCATAATAGAACCAAAACTAAAATTAAAATTCACAATAAACATCCCGAAAATTGCGTATGCCCTTGCTAAATCAAATCCTATTATTCGTTGTTGCATTTTTAGTCGTTTATTGTCGCTAAGTTTGGTCTGCTAGCCTTGCAGGTAACTAAATAATTTACGTGTATTGAACGCGCAATAAAATCCAACAATAAACAGAAATGATAAATATTGATCTACAGTAAAAATCCCTATTTCGATTTTACCTTAATTTTCATCCCAGTCTTTATTACCGTTCGGGATGAAAACCCATTTAGCTTTTGGATTTCAGATAAAGTCATTCCGTGGCTAACAGCTATTTTCCACAATGAATCGCCCGGTTTTACTTTGTATGTCTTAACACCAACAGTTCTTTTTTCTTTCACTTCAGTCTTAGGAGAAGTCTTTGCTGGTGCCGGTTTTACTTCGGTCGTTTGTTCAGAACTCTGACTTGTCGTTTCCGAGGGTTTGTTTTCTCCACTTGCACTTACGGTTGTCTGATTTACCTGAGAAGAGTAAGGAGGACTTACTTTTAATCGTTGCCCACGTTTTAGTTTAGCGCTTCGTAAATTGTTCCACTTTTTAATGTCATTCACCGTCACACCATATTTTCGAGCAACTGCAGAAATACTCTCTCCCGATCGAACAACATGCGTTTTGGATGCAATAGGTAATGCTCGCTTAATATTTAACAAGCTATCCATTCTGCTTTCTCGGGAAGATTTATAGGAATAGATGGTTTCCTCGTTATTAATGAAAGCGGCAATCTTACTTTTGGGAAGCGTTAAAATATGACGACCCTCTGTTTCTGGAATTACACCAAGTAAATAAGAAGGATTCAAGAATTCAACATCTTCAATGGGTATATCTAAAACTGCCGAAATTTGATTAAATGTTAAGCGACGATGAATGTGAAGCGTATCTATTTCATTGAATATAGCCTTGGGCTTGATTGGATACAGATTATGTTCCTTTGAATAATTCATCACATATGTAGCAGCAATAAATGCCGGAACATATCCTGCTGTTTCTTTCGGTAAAAAAGGACGAAGATCCCAGTAATTAGTTTTTCCACCAGAGCGACGAATCGCTTTGTTTACATTTCCGGGACCACTATTGTATGCAGCAAGAACTAAAGACCAATCTTTATAAATGGAATATAAATATTTCATATACAAGCAAGCTGCTTCTGTCGATTTTATTGGGTCGCAGCGCTCATCAATATAGCTGTTAACTTCGAGTTTAAATATTTTACCAGTTCCGTACATGAATTGCCATAATCCCTGAGCTCCAACTCGAGATCGTGCAGCAGGATTTAATGCTGACTCAATAATTGCGAGGTGCTTAAGTTCTAAAGGCATTTTATATTTTGCCAAAGTCTCTTCAAAAAGCGGGAAGTACAGTTCCGAAAGACCAATCATACGAGAAACTTGATTCCGCTTTCGGATCGAATACATGTCAATGTATGCTTTTACTTCTTCATTATAAATTAGTTTAAATGGCGATGCTGCATCCATTTTGGCTATTCGTTCAGCAAGGATCTGTGGAGAATACACGGGAACTGAGTCGGACGCAAACCCAAAACTCTTGGGACGGCCTACTTCTCCTTGATTACGGGAAGACTCAAATAAATTCAAGAAAGCCAAACTATCAAGTTGAGCAACAATAGGATCGTCTGCCAAAAGGCGAATGGAGGTGTCTCGCGAAGAAACATAGGTTCTCTTTTGCGGAAAAGCAATGCTTACCAACAGCAAGAAAAGTCCAGAAAAAAGAGCTTTTAAACGCATGCGTAAATAAAAAACGAAATCAATAACAAATTAGTATATCAAATTCACCTAATTCTAAAAGGGCGAAAGCGTATATTCCAAACCTACTTGTTTTTTTACCACAAAAGCGAAGGGTTCACAGAAAATTCAACACAATTTTGTTCACAACAAGATTGTTTATTTCGATTCATTCATCAAACGAGATGAAAATGCCATCAATTGAGAATCGTGATTTGTATTTGCCATCAATTGAACACCGAATGGCAAACCGTTACTGTGCTTTCCTATTGGCAATGATATCGCGGGAACGCCGCATAAATTTGCTTGAACGGTATAAATATCCTCTAAATACATTTTAATTGGATCGGCACTTCGTTCTCCTAATTTGAAAGCTGTGCTGGGAGTGCTCGGCAATAAAATAAAATCATTATTCTCAAAAATTGATTGTGTGCGATCGCGAAGTATGCGACGAACTTTTTGCGCTTTCGAGTAATATGCATCATAATACCCCGAACTCAATACAAACGTACCAAGCATGATTCTGCGTTTTACTTCTGCACCAAAACCTTCGGAACGAGATAATTTATACGTTGATTCCAAATCAGTCGCATTCTTACTGCGGTATCCATAATGAATACCGTCGTAGCGTGATAAATTGGAAGATGCTTCGGCAGTTGTTAAAACATAGTAAGCCGGAATTACATAGTCTAGAAATGGGAAATCAACAGCGGTAACTGAATGACCATCGGCCTTTAACTGCTCAATGATTTCCATCAATCGAGTACGAATTTCGGGATCTAAACCTTCATTTTCGACATAATCGCGAATGTAGGCAATACGGTATTTTCCATCGGCTTTTAATTCATTCGAAAAAGAAGCTGCCGGTTTTTGGTACATAGTTGAATCGAACTCATCGGGACCCGCAATCACTTCCATGATTATTGCGCAATCTTCAACATTGTTGGTCATTGGACCAACTTGATCGAAAGACGAGGCATACGCAATACATCCCCAACGGGAAACCAGGCCATAAGTAGGTTTGTAGCCAACAATTCCACAAAAAGAAGCGGGTTGACGTATAGAACCACCCGTATCTGAACCCAATGCGGCAAGACATAAACCTGCAGCAACAGCAGCTGCAGAACCTCCTGATGAGCCGCCCGGAACGCGAGAAGAATCAAGCGGATGTTTTACTGGACCAAAGGCCGAATTTTCATTGGAGCTGCCCATGGCAAATTCGTCGCAATTCAATCGGCCAATAATAACTGCATCTTCATCAATAAGTCGCTGAACTACAGTTGCAGAGTAAAGCGACTCAAATCCCTGAAGTATTTTACTTGAGGCCGAAACCTGATGACCTTTATAGCATAGATTGTCTTTTAAACCTATAACCATTCCGGCCAACTTACCCACATTTCCGCCCTTCCATTTTTGGTCGATGGCGATAGATTGTTGCAATGCACCCTCTTCAAACACCTCTAAAAAAGCGTTTAATTCAGATTTTTCTTGAATGGTTTTTAAATAATGGCGCGTTACAGCCTCCATGGTCGTTGATCCGTCGGCAATTGCAGAGCGGGTTTCGGCCAGCGATAAATACATAGGCTAAATGGAAATTTGCAATCAGTTCTTATTCTCAGGCAATTGTTCGTCTTTCTTACCGTCTTTAGCATCCTTAAATTCGCGAATGCCTTGTCCGATACCTTTCATTAATTCAGGTATTTTTTTCCCTCCGAATAAAAGTAACACAGCTGCAGCAATCAGAAAAATATGACCTGGGCTGATTAATTGAAGCAAAACAGATAACATCATGGTTGTAAAATAAGATTCAAAAGTAAGATATTCTTGTCTATTATGGATGTTAATTATCAAGACAAAGACTCAGATAATTTATTCTTTTCGATTCGAGCTGCTATTAAGATGCTCACTTCATAAAGAAGAAACAGCGGAATGGACACAATGATTTGACTTGTAACATCGGGAGGTGTTATGATAGCGGCAACAATTAGGATAATTACATAGGAGATTTTGCGTGAAGCTCTTAAGGAAGCCGGACCAACCAAACCAATTTTAGCCAGAAAATAAATCACAATGGGAAGCTCAAATACAAGCCCGCTTCCAAAAGTGGATGTTACCACCGTTGAAATAAAACTGTTTAGTCCAATTTGATTGGCCACCAATGCACTCACTTGGTAATTTCCGAAAAAGTAAACGCTGAGTGGGGTGATTACATAATATCCAAATGAAATTCCCAAAAAGAATAAAAAAGTCCCCCAAAAAATAAGCCCGTTGGCATGCTGACGCTCATTATTGTATAGTGCGGGTTTAATAAAGCGCCAAATCTCCCAAAGCAAATACGGGAATGCTAAAATAATTCCGGATACAATAGCAATGGTAAGATGTGCAGTAAACTGACCCGCCATACTGATGCTGATGAGTTCGAAATTTAAATCACCCATGCAAATACTATCGTCATGGAAAAGCAGGTTAGATAACCAACAGAAAAATCGATAGGTTGGGAAGTTGCTATACTTTGGAGCCAACAAAATACCATCAAAAATAATGTCTTTGTATATGAAAGCGATTGTTCCGAAAAAAAATACGGCAATAGAAGAACGCACCAAATGCCAGCGAAGTGCTTCGAGGTGGTCGAGAAAACTCATCTCTGAGCCAGTTTCTTCTTGGGGCTGATCGAGTGCCATGGGCCGCAAAGATAGAAAGCTATTTTAGGTTCTCAAGCGACTATTTTCAAGACTTGTTTTTCAAATTCAAATTCTGACTTTTCAAGAGCTCATTATACTCTTCGAGCAGATGCATGTATTTATCTTTCCAGTATTGCGCAGTTTGATTGCCATACTCGTTATCGTTAGCGTCCTCAATCAGATGACTTCGACGAGCATTGGGTTTAAATTCATTGAGATCCTGAGAAAAATCGTGATGAATCAGCTTTCCAATTTCTAGGAAAACATCCAAAGAAACATCCTGCCTAGTAAATTGATTATAAAGCCATCTGCGACTTTTACTCAACTTTTTCACAATTCGTGTTATAGGAACTCCACTTTGACGAATTGCCGTTTCTAATATTTCACCTCGATGCTGCATCTTGGCAAATCTCAGTAGTGAAGTGTAAATTAAAAGCGCCATAAAATGCACACAAATGGCCCTGTGAAATTTTCAATGAAGGGTTATTTTTCAAACACCTGAAAAAAGTAATTTAGCCATATGAATGAACAGATTCCTCTTTCGGTAATACTGAATGAACTTGGTGAAGACCGGGAACATTATTTTAATGCGGTATCGCCCGTTATTGCTCAGTCTTCCAACTTTTGTTTCCCAACGGTTGCTTCTATGCGGGAAGCGCTTCAGAAGGAATTCGAAAATCCATTTTACACACGTGGGTTCAATCCTACCGTTGGAATTCTTCGGAAAAAATTGGCAGCACTCGAAGGCACAGAAGACTCCTTGGTCTGTGCTTCAGGAAGTGCAGCTGTTTCTATTGCCGTCATTGGAAATCTCAAAACTGGCGACCATGTTATTTGTGTGCAAAAGCCTTATAGCTGGACCTATAAGTTACTCAACACCATGCTCATTCGCTTTGGCATTGAAACTACTTTCATTGATGGAACTGAAATTTCAAATTTTGAACATGCGCTGAAACCCAATACACGCATGGTTTTCATCGAAAGCCCCAATTCCATGACATTCGAATTACAAGACATTGCAGCTGTTGCAGAATTCGCAAAAAGGAATCAACTAATAAGTATTATCGATAATTCATTTTCATCGCCACTTTTTCAGAAACCGCATGCCATGGGAATCGATTTGGTGGTGCATTCGGCGACCAAATACCTAAACGGACATTCCGATATTGTTGCCGGTGTTGTATGTGGGAAGCGAGAAATGATTCAACATCTTTTTGCAAACGATTGGATGACGCTTGGTCCGGCCTTGTCGCCTCACGATGCTTGGTTAATGATTCGTGGCTTAAGAACGCTCGAAATTCGCGCAACCCGTTCAGCTGATTCTGCTGCTTTCATTCTTTCGAAAATCGAAAGTCATCCACAAGTAGAACATGTTTTTTGGCCATTTTCAAACCAACATCCTCAAAAAGAATTAGCGCAAAAGCAAATGACACGCTGTGCTGGAATGTTTAGCATTGCCATTAAAACGGATTCTCCCCAAGGCGTTGAACGTTTCTGCGATGCACTCCAACATTTTCTCATTGCTTGTTCTTGGGGCGGTTATGAATCTTTGGTTTTTCCGGTTTGTGGTTTAGCAAGTACGCCGTCATACGACAACCCGCTCATGTCTTGGAATTTGGTTCGAATCTATATTGGTTTGGAAGATCCTCAATTGTTATTGGAAGATATCAATCAGGCTTTATCGAAGGTTTAATCTCTTGGATATAACATCTTATTCATTTCTTCGTTCATAGCTTTCGATGTAGGTCAAATTTTCCTGTTGTATATTCGTCCCATGAGTCTTTTGCGAATTCTGCTTCTATCCATTGTCTTGCTTTCGGGCGTTCTTGTGCATGCACAACCCGGGAAAGATGGGCCGGGCGAAGGTCAGCCTTCAACAGAAGAACAATTGGCTGGACAGTTTTACCAAGATGGTGAATGGCAGAAATCGGCCGATCTGTATGAGAAATTGTACGAACAAACGCAGGCAAGTTTCTATTATTCGCAACTCGTAAATTGTTACCTCAAACTCAAAGACATTAAATCGGCCGAAAAGCTGACGAATAAACAGATTCGTAAAAACCCACGTCAATTAACCTATTTGATTGATTTGGCTTACATCTATCAAGTGAGTGGTGATGAAGACAAGGCGAAAAAGCAATTCGAAAAAGCAGTAAAGAATCTGGATCCTTCCGACGACCGTCAAGTTATTGATTTGTCTAGCTCACTTCAGAAACAAAAACAAACAGAATTGGCCATCCGCGTTATTCAAGAGGCGCGTAAATTCCCAAGAAATTACAATTTCAACATCGAGCTTGCGAAATTATTCGCTTCCAAAGGAGAGTCAGAAAAAGCCATTAACGAATATGTTGATTTATTGGCCTTTTCACCTGAAGATTATCTGGAGCAAGTTCAAGGGAGCCTTCAAGATATGATGGCCGACGATGAAGGTGGAGCAAAAACCGAAATGATTCGCAATCGATTTTTACGTGAAGTTCAGCGAAATCCCGACAACCTTATTTTTTCCGATTTACTTATTTGGATGTTTATTCAGAAAAAAGATTTTGAATCGGCATTTATACAAGCAAAAGCGCTCGACAAACGACTTAAAGAACGCGGCGAACGTGTATACAATGTGGCAAGAATCAGCATGAGTAACGATGCATTTGAAACGGGTAAAAAAGGATTCAATTACGTCATTGAAAAAGGCCCAATCTCCGATTTGTACATCATGGCAAAAAAAGAGTTGTCGGTCGATTTATTCAACAAACTCAGTAAAGCACCATCATACACAGAAGCGGAACTTCAAGAATTGCAAACGTTACTTGAAGGAACCTACACTGAAATTGGTCCGGGAGAACAATCGTATGCAGTGGCAATTCGATTGGCACACGTAAAGGCATTTTTCCGCAATCAGCAAGATGAAGCTATTTCGATCTTGGAACCATTAACCGCAGCAAATTCGGGGCTTACCAATAGAAGTTTGAATGAGGTTAAGCTCGAAATGGCCGACATTCAATTGTTACATGGTGATGTTTGGGAATCGACATTGACGTATTCGCAGGTGGAAAAATCGATGAAGACCGACACCCTCGGGCAAGAAGCTAAATTTCGGAATGCTCGATTGGCGTATTACAAAGGAGAATTTGACTGGGCCAAAGCACAGCTAGATGTATTAAAAGCGGCCACCTCGAAATTAATTGCAAACGATGCCTTGGAACTGAGTTTACTTATTGGCGATAATTTGGTTTTCGATACAACCGGCGAAGGTTTGCGCATGTTTTCGAGAGCCGATTTGTGGGTGTATCAAAACAAACTCAACGAAGCCCTTGCAACTTTGGATTCATTAGAAAAAGCATTTCCTGCGAGCAGTTTGTCGGACGATATTTTATACCGCAAAGCCAGTATTGCCGTTCGTCAAGCCAGATTTACCGAAGCAGCAGGTTTCTACAACCAGATTTTAGCATCGTACAAAACCGATATTTTGGCTGACAATGCCTTGTTTAAACTGGCCGAACTACAAGAAAAACATTTGGGCGACCCCGCCAAAGCCCAGGAATTATACAAGGAATTGATGACCGAATTTCCAGGTTCTCTCTTCGTAGTAGAAGCACGTAAACGATTCAGAACACTGCGAGGGGATTCGGTTCAGTAGGTGGAATTTTAAAACTTACTGGCTTTCATTATCAATGAAAAAGTTGTCAATTTCATCAATAGCAAGCTTAACATCATACAAATACTTAAGAATCTTTTCGTTCATAAACGAGTTGCTTTTCCCGATCAACTACTTTCCTAAATACAGGGTTTTTGATGGCTTGATTTTCAACTAGGTCAACCGGTCGCTTGAAAAGCAGCTCCAATTCTTCTTTAAAATCAAAATAATTATCTGCATACTGCTCCAATTCTACAGAGCCAAATTGCACCAAAATATCTACGTCACTCGAGTCAATAAATCGATCGGTGAGAATCGAACCAAAAAGATATAACTCTTTCACATTGTGTTTCTCACAAAGGTTGTTAAGCTTATCTCTTGTGGTATCAATGAGTGTCATTATCTTTCAAAAATACGATTTTAAACAATCACAAGCCATGTCTTATTAAGGTCTTTTCAATCGAATAGAATATACCCATTCTTGGTGAATAACGAGTTCTTTTAAACCACAGAAAGAACAGCCCCGTGTTTCCTCACCATTTCCTTCCACACATCTGACACCTTCCCAACTTACAAGCACATTGTGCACAAAGTCCATACATGCCGCTGCTGGTGCCTTTGCCGCAATTGGAGCAAACGCCTATATCGTCGGTAACGGAAACAAGTCCGTGCTCTGAACAGATATAGCTACTTCCCCAATTCTGGCTTGGGCATTTTTCTTTCTTCTTGCCGATTTTTTTTCCATTAATATCGAACTGCTTCTCTTGTCCAATAGGTTCGTCGTTGCGGTATTCGCGCTGCGTTTTGAGTTTGCCGTTTTCGTGATACGTTTTCCATATTCCATGGCGTAATCCTTTGCTATACGACGATTCGGATGTCATTACGCCTTCATTGTTCCAGTGTTTCCAAGTCCCATCGGGAACGCCTGCAACACTCATAAATAGATCGTCAATGGCTTTGACATGCGAGTAGGTGCTGTCGTAATGTTCGGTGAAAACTACTTCAGCCAATAAAATCCCTTTTTCGTTCCATTGCTTGAAAAGGCCAACAGCGGCATCATGCTCAAACGAAAGACTATGTGAAATCTGACCATTTGGATGATAGTAAACAGATGGACCTTCGCGTGTTATATCACCTCTTGTTTCAATATCAGAATAACGATAACTTAATTTGAAATTCACTGCTCCATTTTCGTAGTAGCCCGTTGAATGCATTAGGCCCTGTTTGAGCGTGTCTTCCCGAACATCAGATCGCAGTTTTTTCCCTTCGGCATCATAATACCTTCGGCTATTACTCTTCATTTCACCATTGATGATATGGGCTTCCACCTTTCCTCTCTCTACTTGAGGGAATTCTCCACGTATAAATCCATTGCCATTTAAAAGGGTTTGATTCCCTCTTTCATCCCAAGCATCCATAATTATTGGTCGGGAATTTCTCAGTCCCATCTTCGCTTTCATCAATCCCGTTTCAGGATAAAATAGCAGCATCTCATCGTAATTATTTGCCCATTGCCCACTGGTGAAATGAACTTTACTAATCAAGCCTTTTTCGTTGTAATGTGCCGACCAGCCTTTGGTTATTCCATGCTCAAATTCCATTTCCCATTTGGGCTTTCCATTTTCAAACCAGGCTTTCCAGGTGCCATGAGGATAGGCATTGGTGTCAATTGTACCGCTGGATTTAACTTGTCCATTTTCATAGAAAAGCGAGATTTTTCCACAAGGAGTTCCATTGCAATAATCTCGCTCTAAGGCAACTTTTTCGTTAAGGTGATATTTACGCCAGATGCCAATGGGTTTGAAATCCTGAATTTGCCCTGTTGCCCAAATTGCACTGTCGTTGAGGTGATTTCCTTGGGCATCCATGAATTGAAATTCGGCGGAGGTTGTCCAGCCGCGGTACAAGCCCGTTCTGAATTGCCTCGTGCCATATGGGAAATTAAAACGTGTGCGACTTCCCTCTATCCAATACGTTCCATTAAACGAATCTTCTCTATCATAGAAATCGTTTTGCGGACGTACACGAATCACCGAATCCGCTCCCATTTTTAG